>JBCCCJ010000098.1:0-9431 GCA_039033615.1 Bacteroidota bacterium | reverse complement strand
CTGAGCTACCGCCTCCGTGCGATCGACGATCTGCACCGCATGCTGGTCGAGCGCAGCGACTGGGTGCTCCTCGGAAGTGCCGACGAAGGCAAGCCCGTCAAGGAAGGAAGCGTGGGATGATGTCCAATTCGTACTCGAAGTCTTTCGGGCGAACAATTTCGGTGATCTCGGCAGAAATTTCTTCTTCCGTGAAGGGAGCGTAAATTTCCTGCACGACGTTGCGCTCATGCATGGCCCCCTCTTCTTTCATCCCCAAAATCTTGCGGTAGACTTTTTCGATCAAATCCTCCATGCCCCGCTTGCGGATCAATTGGATGGCGGCCTTGAACGCAACCAACTTCTCGATCCTCGACATGTCAATGCCGTAGCAATCTGGATAGCGGATTTGAGGGGCGGAGGAAACGATGATGATCTTTTTGGGTACCAAACGGCCCAGCATGTGCAGAATGCTCTTCTGGAGCGTCGTCCCCCGTACGATGGAGTCATCTATGCAAACCAGGTTGTCCTGATTGTTGCGGACGATGCCTCGGGTGATGTCGTATACGTGGGAAACCAGGTCGTCCCGGGAAGAATCATCCGCGATGAAGGTTCGCATCTTGACATCCTTGAGGATGACCTTTTCTACCCGCGGACGCATGTGGATGATTCGCTCTAGGTCGGCTTGGTTACCTTTTTCTCCCAGCGCTTGTATCCATTCTACCTTCTGTTCGTTCAGGTAGGTTTCCATGCCTTTGATCATGCCCCAAAACGCACTTTCGGCCGTGTTGGGGATGTAGCCAAAGACGGTATTGTCCAAGTCGTGTTGGATGCTTTCCAGGACTTTGGGCACAATGTATTGACCCAGGCTTTTGCGTTCCCGGTAAATGTTCATGTCATTGCCTCGGGAGAAATAAATCCGCTCAAACGAACAGCTGGTTTTTTCTCCTTCTTTGGTAAAGGACTTGATTTTCACCTGGCCCGATCTGCCTTTGATGCTGAGGATATGGCCAGGTGGCAATTCTTTGACATCGCGAGGATGCAAATTGAATACCGTACAAATGGCCGAACGCTCAGAAGCGGCTACCACATAATCGTCATCGACGTGATAGTAGCAGGGGCGAATGCCGTTGGGATCACGCAACACAAAAGAATCCCCATTTCCGACGGCGCCGCCAATGACGTACCCGCCATCCCAGGCTTTCGCGGAGTTTTTGATCACCTTGTGAAGGTTGAGTTCCTCGGCAATCAGTTTGGCAATTTCGTTGCGGGTGTAGCCCTCCTTCTTGAATTTTTCATACAAATGCCGATTAGCCACATCCAAAAAGTGGCTGATTCGCTCCAAGACCGTTTCGGTATCGGTTTGGTAGCGGGGATGCTGCCCAAGCTCTACCAGTTTTTGGAACAGGTAGTCAACATTGGTCAGGTTGAAATTCCCAGCAATTGCCAGACTTCGATTGAGGTACTCATGGTTTCGCACTACTGGATGGCAAGCAGAGATGCCATAGTTGCTGTGCGTGCCATAGCGCAGATGCCCCAGCAGTACCTCACCCGCAAAAGGAAAGTGCTGTTTCAAGGTCTCCGCTTCCTGATAGTCTTCAGGGAACAACTTTTGAAACTCCGCCAAGGAGGCATCAATCTCATTGAAGAGGTTGGTCCAGGGAGAGGGCTGATTGTTTCGAATCCGTTCCATGTACGGACGTCCCGGTCTGGCATGTAACTTAACACAGGCAAGCCCCGCACCATCTTGGCCGCGGTTGCGTTGTTTCTCCATCAAGAGATACATCTTGTTAAGTCCCCAGAGAGCCGAGCCGTACTTGTCCTGATAATGGTCGAGGGGTTTCCGAAGCCTGATCAGGCCTATCCCGCACTCGTGTTTGATTTGGTCACTCACAGATCAAGTGGTAATGGTAGTCGGTAGCTACAAAGGTAGGGAATCTTTGCCAATTTCTTAGGCTGAAAATGAGGGAGTTATCCCAAGAATGTGGATAAGTCTGTGGATAAGCTGGAATCGGTTGATTTACAGATGTTTGCTTGGATATGTTTTGGAATGGAAAATCTCATATATCGAAATTGATATGTCAACTTTTCCTCATCTGCCAATCATTCGGCTCCATGTTTAACGGAAAAATCCTAGCTTTATGGCCTAATCATCTTTCGGCCATGGATCGCGTGCAATTGCTTGACAAAACCTTCCACCTCTTCCTTTCGGAAGTTCAAATCCAGAAAGCCATTCAGCGCCTGGCCAAAGAACTGACCGCAGCCTACGAAGGTCGTCCCATGCTCCTATTGGGAATTTTGAATGGTTCCTTTTTGGTAACTGCAGATTTGATGCGTCATCTCCCTACCGAGACGGAAGTGACTTTCATTCGGTTGAGCTCCTATGGCAATGAGATGGAAAGCTCTGGAAAAACCCACGAGGTGTTGGGCCTGAATTTTTCTCTGGAAGGTCGGCATGTGATCGTGGTAGAAGACATCGTGGATACCGGGCATACCATCGCTTTTTTGGATGAACACCTGCGGCAACAGCAGCCTGCTTCGCTAGAGGTGTGCAGCTTGCTCTACAAACCAGATAATTTGGTGGCTGGGCACCCGCCGCACTATACCGGCTTTGAGATTCCGCCAGAATTTGTGGTGGGCTATGGCCTAGATTATGCGCAGCATGGCCGGGGCTTGCGGGCCATTTACCGCTGGTTGGGCGAGGAAAATGAAACTGCCTGATTCTCGGAAGAATCAGGCAGCAACTAACAATTCGGTCAAAGCCTTTCCCTATGCCTTACACAACTCAGCGAAAGTCGCCTTGAGGTGATTTTCCAGCATCTCCTGATTGGCGCGCTCGATGTGATGCCGCTCAATCATGTGGGCCAACTGACCATCTTTGAAAATGGCGATGGCAGGAGAAGAAGGAGGGTAGGGGAGTAGGTGCTCACGGGCCTTTTTGGTGGCGTCGAAATCTACCCCTGCGAATACCGTTACCAGACGGTCCGGCTTGTGCTCTTGGGTGAGGGAAGAAATCACGCCGGGGCGAGCTGCCCGGGCGGAACAACCACACACACTATTGATCACCAGTAGGGTAGTCCCTTCTTTTTGGGTCAGCACTTCATCTACTGCTTCGGGCGTTTTGAGCTCTTCAAAGCCTGCCTGAACCAATTCGGCGGCCATGGGAGCAGTCAATTCTGGAGGATACATATCTAATCAAGATTTGATGATACTAAGGAAGAATACCAGGAATGGTTTGGAACCAAAAACGGGATTCTGGAACGATTGTTTCAAAATCTCTCACTTCAAACAAAGATACAAGGAATTCTGGAGAAGCAGATAAGATTGGGGCAGGATGTGGAAATAGGAGGGGCGCATCCCCCAGCCAACTACGGGTTCATCGACCAGAAGCGGCTTCCCAAGCCGGAAATTCCTGCTCCTTTCTTCCCATTTTGTCTATACAAATTACCTCGAAGACCAGTTCCTGAATTATCCCTCCCTGCCATTCCTCCCCTGCTAAGGTTTTTGTCATCCATTGTGGATAGTTCTTCCATTGGATGTATGAAGAAAAAGCGGTATATTTGTTTCTTAGAAGGCTAAGTTTCTATTTATCAGATACTTTCTCCCTTTGACTTAGAGTAGCACATGAATTGAGGCGAGGGAAACCCAAATCACAAAAATAGTGGCAAAGAAAACCGCTTCCAGACGCAGAAAGTCATCCAAATCTTCTTCTCCAGGTCTGATCTCAAGTTTCTTAGGGGTCATTCAAGCCTACCGCACCGAGCCAGAGAAAAAAAAGCAGGTGCGGGTCATTGGTTCGTGGAGTTTGATTTTCTTTTGCTTGCTCAGCCTGATCGCTTGTACTTCCTATTACTTCACAGGAGATGCAGATCAATCGGCGGAAGCCCTCGCCGTGAATAATTGGTTGGGCTTTGTCGGGGCCAAATTGGCGGAATACTTTGTCTTGAGGGGATTCGGGATTTTCAGCTTCATCCTTATCCTGTATGGCTTGTTAGTTGGGCTGGTATGGCTGGAGGATGATTACTACTGGATTCTGCGGAAATCACTCAAATACGTGGCTTTCACGGTCATTTTTGGGGCGGCGTTCCTCGGATATATCGAGATTCTGTCCAACGCCTATAAATTTGATCTCGGCGGTGGAGTCGGGCACGCTATCAACAATTGGTTCATCCAATACGTGGGACGAATCGGGGTAGGCTTTGTGCTCTTGTTTGCCCTGCTGCTGTTTGTGGTACTGAATTTCAACGCCGAAGTCCGAGCCAGTCGGATGTTGGAGGCCTTGAAGGGGGTGAAATTGCCCCAGATGCCAAGTGCTCCCCAGGAAAATGCTTCTACCAAACGCCCTTCTTCCCGTACCGGCACGGCCTTGAAACAAAAGATGCGGGAGAGTGGCAAAAAGAAAAATGCCGCCAAAGAAACCACCACCGAAGCTCCTGCTCAGGAACAACCGACGGGATCGGTGCTGTTGAATCCTGCTTCTGGCACCAAACAACCCGCGAAGTCGCCGACCTTGCAAACTGACCAAGGCAGCATTCCGCTGGAATTGCCCAAAGAAACCAAGAGCCGCAAACCGAAAGTTACGCCCCCTTCTGAGTTGGAGCTCACCATCGTAGAGCCCGCCGATGAACCCATGATCGAGGTCGTGGACAATCGCCCCAGCAAGGTGCTAGAGCAAATCGGCGAGGACAACATTGGCAAAGTGATCGGAGAAGAGAAGGTAGAGAAGATTGTGCCGCTAGAAGACCAGACGGTTGACAATCCGGATGATTTGTTCGAAGCGGAGGACTATGACCCAACCTTGGAACTCTCCAATTATGAAGCCCCTCCCTTTGAACTGCTGGAAGACCACGGAGCAGGACGAAATCGGGAAGTGGATCGGGAAGAATTGGAGCAGAACAAAAACAAGATTCTCCAAACCCTGCTGGACTACGGAATCAAGATCACCAGCATCAAGGCTACCATTGGTCCTACCGTAACGCTCTATGAGATTGTGCCTGCTCCGGGGATTCGAATTTCGAAGATCAAAAATCTGGAGGATGACATTGCCTTGAGTTTGGCGGCGCTTGGGATTCGGATCATTGCCCCGATTCCTGGCAAGGTAACCATCGGGATTGAGGTGCCGAACTCCAAGCCTGAGGTGGTTTCCCTACGTGGTGTCATGACCACCCCAAAATTCATCAATACCAAAGCGGAACTCCCCATCGCGATTGGCCGGACCATCTCAAATGAGGTGTACATCGCCGATTTGAATAAAATGCCGCACCTGCTGATTGCCGGAGCGACGGGGCAAGGGAAATCGGTCGGCTTGAATACGGTCATCGCTTCTTTGCTCTACAAAAAGCATCCAGCCGAAATCAAGTTTGTCCTCATTGACCCTAAGAAGGTCGAGATGAACCTCTATCAGGCGATGCGACATCACTTCCTGGCCCAATTGCCGGATCAAGGAGAAGAACCCATCGTCACCGATGTGCGGGACGCAGTCCACGTGCTGAAAAGCCTCTGCGTAGAGATGGACCAACGCTACGACTTGCTCAAAAAGGCTCGGGTTCGGAATCTGAAAGAGTACAACACCAAATTCACCGCCCGCAAGCTCAGTCCTCGCAAGGGGCACCACTTCCTGCCGTACATCGTGCTAGTGGTAGATGAATTGGCGGACATGATGATGACGGCGGGCAAAGAGGTAGAAATGCCCATCGCTCGTCTGGCGCAGTTGGCGCGAGCTGTGGGGATTCACTTGGTGATTGCGACCCAGCGTCCTTCGGTCAACGTCATCACCGGGATCATCAAAGCCAACTTCCCCGCTCGGATGTCCTATCGAGTCATCTCGAAAGTGGATTCCCGCACCATTTTGGATGCCAATGGCGCGGATCAGTTGATCGGTCGAGGCGATTTGCTGCTGTCGACGGGCAGCGATTTGATTCGGATTCAGAATGCCTTCATCGACACCCCAGAGGTAGAGCGCATCGTGGACCACATTGCCCGTCAACGTGGCTTCCCTGAGCCGTATTTCTTGCCAGAATTGCCGACCGAAGACTCCGATGACAACGATTTAGACGAACCTTTTGAAAAGGATAGCCGTTTTGAAGAAGCAGCCAGACTGATCGTTCGATTCCAGATTGGCTCTGCCTCGCTGATTCAGCGGAAGATGAAATTGGGCTATAATCGCGCTGGTCGCATCATCGACCAGTTGGAAAGAGCCCGGGTAGTAGGCCCTCATTCGGGTAGCAAAGCCCGTGATGTGTTGATCAGCGACGAAGCAGAGTTGGAACGGTATTTGAGCGAACTCTGATGCATCAAAACATCAATAACAAAATACTCTTTTAGATGAAACGATTGTTCATTGCTGGTTTTGCCTGCCTCCTCGTAGGTATGCTTGCCACCGCCTTTACCCCCCCAACTGGCGATCTGTCTTCCGAAATTCTTCAAAAATCCAAGGCAGAATTGGAGTCTCTTCAGGACCTTACCGCCCAATTCACTTATCAGATCGAAAGCCCCCAAATGAAGCAAGCGATTGCCAAAAAAGGGGCCCTCAAATACAAAGGTGGCATGTATCAGATTGACCTGCCCGGTCAAAAAATTTACTGTGATGCCCAGACCATGTGGATTTACCTCGTGGACGATTTGGAGGTAAATATCTTGGAATACGATCCCGAAGACGCACTCAGTCCTGAGTCCATTTTCCAGATCTACGAAACCTCTGCCAAGAGTCGCTACGAAGGAGAAGAGACTGTTCACGGAGTGAAATCTCACAAGATCTTCCTCGCCATCCAGGACGAGCGTCTCGACTACAACCAAGCCTACGTTTGGATCAACAAACGCTCCAACCTCTTGGAGAAAATGTCTGTTATTAACCGTAACCAAACCACCACCACCTACGAATTCTCTCAGATCAAAACCAACTCCGGGTATGATCGCAACGACTTTGTGCTCCAAGTAGAAAGCCTGCCAGCAGATGTCGAGGTGTACGACGAGCGGTAGCAACACAAAGAGTACCGAAAGAAATAGACAAGCCTGTAGTTGGAAAACTGCGGGCTTCGTTTATTTCAGAGAGCCTTCTTTTATGGAGAATGGGAAAGTCCGGTCTTTTCTGTAATTTCCCTACTTACTGCTATGCAATCCCATGAAAATCTTCTTTTGGCTTTTGACTGCTTCCATTGGTTCAATCGTGTCCAACACCGAACGGCAAGATGCTAAAGCAGACGCCCTGATCATGGAAATGATTCAATTTGGACGCAGTATTGATGGGTTTGAAGCGCGTTTTTCCTACCAGACCTTCGGCCCCAACCAATCGGGGAATATGCAGGAAGGCACCATCAAGATCTATCATTGAGGGTTATACGTCATCCATATCTCTGGTCAGGAGATCTACATGGATGGGAAAACGCAGTGGGTCTATTTACCCGCCCAAAATGAGGTGTTCATTGACAATTTTGTTCCTGGGACGGGAAATGTGATGAACAAAATTTACGGCTTGTTCGCCTTTCCGACCCAAAAATCCTATTTGGGGCAGGAGATGTGTGAGGGGAAATTGTGCGACAAGATTCTCATGAAGATGGAGGACCGACAAGCCGACTTTCGCGAGGCTTATCTGTGGATGCAGTCCGAACCTCGCATGGTGCAGCAAGCTACCTTCATTGATGTTTGGGAAACCACCACAACTTACGGTTTTCACCAGATCAAATTGAACGTAAGGCTTCAAGAGACAGATTTTACCTTTCGACCAGAAGCCTATCCAGGCATAACAATTCACGACAATCGGTGAGGAAAATCTCAAGAAAGGCAGTAGTTTTGATGCCTAAAAACCCGTTACCCCCCGAACCGACATAATCAAAAGATTCATGAATTTTCAACTGTCCGAAGAGCACTTGATGATCCAGGAGATGGCCCGGGATTTTGCCGAGCAAGAACTCAAACCTGGGGTCATTGAGCGTGACCGAGAACAACAATTCTCACCAGAACTCCTCCGACGCATGGGAGAACTGGGTCTCCTGGGAATGATGGTCGATCCCAAATATGGCGGCGGCGGCATGGATACCGTTTCCTATGTCCTGGCCATGATCGAACTGAGCAAGTGGGATGCTTCTGCCGGAGTCATCACTTCGGTGAACAATTCCCTCGTCTGCTGGGGATTGGAGCATTTCGCCAATGAAGCCCAAAAAGAGAAGTACCTGACCAAGCTGGCCACTGGCGAGCACATCGGTGCTTTCTGCCTTTCCGAACCGGAAGCGGGCAGTGATGCCACGCAACAGAAAACCACCGCCATTGATCGGGGTGATCACTACGAGCTGACCGGTACCAAAAACTGGATCACCAATGGCAGCATCTCCAACATCTATCTGGTGGTGGCCCAAACCGACCGCGAGAAACGTCACAAAGGCATCAATTGTCTAATCGTTGAGCGAGGCATGGAAGGCTTTGAGATTGGTCCCAAGGAGGACAAACTCGGCATCCGTGGCTCAGACACGCACTCCCTCAATTTCAATGGGGTCAAAGTGCCGAAAGAAAATCGCATTGGTGAGGATGGCTTCGGCTTCAAATTTGCCATGAAGACCCTCAACGGAGGCCGGATTGGCATTGCGGCCCAGGCGCTTGGAATCGCTATGGGGGCCTACGAATTGGCCTTGGCGTACAGCCATATCCGGAAGTCTTTTGGTACCGAGATCAAAAACCATCAGGCCATCCAATTCAAATTGGCGGACATGGCTACCGAGATCGAAGCCGCCAAGTGGCTCACCTTGAAAGCGGCCTTTGAAAAGGACCAAGGGCTCGACTATGTGGCCTCCGCCGCGATGGCGAAGTTGTATGCTTCCAAAACTGCCATGTTCTGCGCCAGTGAATCCATTCAGGTACACGGTGGCAATGGCTATGTGAAGGAATACCACGTGGAGCGCATGCTACGCGATGCCAAAATCACCGAAATCTACGAAGGCACCAGTGAGATTCAGCGCATCGTGATCGCACGGGATTTGCTGAAGAAGTAACGGAGAAAGGAGAGGTGAGAAGCGAGAAAGATTGCTTCTGCCACATTTCCCATGGGCTTCTTTTCCTACCCCTTGTAACATCTTGACAGATATCATAGCGGAGCCCTGATTGGGCTCCGTTTTATTTTTCATAGCTCTCGCGCGTTTGCAACTCCAATCATACTCCTTGACAACATGGTGAATCATGATGATTGGCGAAGCTTTCACCACAACGGCGGGTGGGCCACGAAGTCCGAGTTTGGGGCGGAAAGTGGCGTTGGGCTGGGACTTCGGCGCTTTTTTGCTGACTTTTTGTGCGTACAAAAAGTCAGGCCCGCGGCAGGCGACACCTAGTTTAAAGCAATGCAAAAAGTGTTCAAAAAATGTCTAGGAGTATGAACTCCAATACTTTCATGCAGGAGACACTTGGCATAGGTATCCATTGTCTCAAGCCATCAGGCGTTACAAACGCTCCTACTCTTTCCTCACACGTTG
>JBCCCJ010000097.1:0-9433 GCA_039033615.1 Bacteroidota bacterium | reverse complement strand
TTTCTACCAAACTGCGAATCGCTATGCGCTTCGTTTTTTTGAGAGTTGGTTCGGCCTACTACAGCATACTTCGACTGTCGCTCAGCACAGGCGCTCCCCACAAGCCCTTCCTTGTCAATAGACACGCAGCCCGGAGGGATGCGCATCTTGGTAGCCAATCAAAGAGAGAAGTTTGGGAGCAGGCGCGTAGCGACTGCCATTTATGCCACCCTCACCAGTGAATGTGTGACATCTGACGTACACCCTTTTCCCTTTGGAGGGAAAACGGGGCGGCGCGGAAAGGGTGTAGCAGAGCTTTGTCATCGGCAATCTCGTCTCTCCCTCTGCCAGCGAAGCGATCTGTCCTCTGTCAGCGCAGCGGTATCCTCCCGCCTACATCCGCTCCAAATCAATCATATCCAGCAAGGCCACAGCGGCTTCCGCGCCTTTATTGCCGTACTTGCCACCTGCGCGGGCTTGGGCCTGCTCCATGGTGTCGGGCGTGAGGACGCCGAAGATGACTGGTTTATTATAGTTGAGGCTTACGCGCATGATGCCATCGGCGACGGCCTGGGAGATGAAGTCAAAATGACGGGTTTCGCCCTGAATCACACAACCGAGGCAAATGACGCCGTCTAGGTTGTAGTGCTTGTTGAGGGCGATATTGGCACCAGTAGGCAATTCAAAAGAACCAGGGACGTCGTAGCGGAGGATGTTTTCTCCCCGGACCCCAACTTCTTTTAATACCAACAAGGCACCCTGATAGAGTGCCTCGGTGATTTCTTCATTCCAGCGACTGACGATGACGACGATGCGATCTGACAAATGATCTTCACCACCACGATAGCGGATGTCACTCAGATCGTGGGCTTTGTCTGCATCACTCATTGGGAGACGCGGCCAAGATATTTGTCGATATTCAACGCCTCTGAGCTGTTGGGGTAGTCCTCCTTGATGGTTTCGTAAAGGTCTTTGGCCTTGGAAGCATTACCGGCGGCTTCGTAGTTACGACCCGCTTGCAGCAGCATATTGGGACTGGTGGATTCATTTTCTTCAGGGGTGCGAGCGGCTTTTTCAAAAAAGCCCGCAGCTTTAGAAGGATCTCCGAGATCTTCGTAGGCAAACCCAAGTGCCGCATACGCAGCCATGGAAACCATATCGTCTCCCTTGTCAAACTTTTCGAGGTATTCTACCCCAGTTTGCAAGTCTCCCTTCCGGAGGTAAATGATGCCCGTGTAATAGTCGGCCATATTGGCAACCTTGGTACCACTGAAGGTAGAAGAAATCTCCTCGAAGCCCATGAAGTTGCCGCTACCGTTCAAGGCTTTGTCCAAAGAATCACGCTCGAATTCCTTGACTGCCTGGAACATTTCCGCGTTGGCTTCCACGTTTTGCTCGGCCTGATTGTATTTGTAGAAGGCATAGCCTCCGCCCAATAAGATCAAAATTCCTACCGCCAGCAGCAGTAAGCGTTGGTTCTCGGAGACAAAGGACTCAAAGGAATTGCCACCTTCTTCCATCTCCTGCTCAATCGGTTCCGCATCCTGTTCGCGGTCCTTAACTTTCTTGGCCATAATGGTCGTTGTTAATTCTGGACTGCAAAAAAAGCAAATCCCCTCCGAAAGTACAAAAGATTCCCTTGGAAATCAGGGCTTCCACTCATCGAAAACCACAAAGGGTGAGCCGAAGCCCACCCTTTGCTGGATTGATGATCTATGGAAAAAGCTTTCCTATTTGCGAATAACCCGCTTATAGGTGGTTCGCTCTCCGTCAGTAATCTTGATCATGTAGATGCCTTCTGCCTGCTGACTCAAGTCAATGCTGTGGCTAAAGGCGCCAAATACTTGTCCTTGAACGTGGTTCAGGATCGAACGACCCCGCGCATCAAGCACTTCAATGTTCAAGTCTTCAGCTTGCAAATCCTGGCTGCTGATGGTTACCACATCCTTGGTTGGGTTCGGATAGACAAAGATGGCACTTCCGAAGAGGTCGTCTTCGATGCCTACCTGACCTACGATGAATTGAACCGTGTCAGAACAACAATCATTGGCTACAACCAGCGTTACCAACCAATCCCCTGGCAGGGAATAGGTATGGGTAGGACTGGCGTCGGTGCTGGAATTTCCATCCCCGAAATCCCACAGGTAATCTGCACCCGTTGCGGGGTTGGACTGGTTGATGAAGTTGATGCTGAAGTTGAAGTTGTTGTTCTCAAAGGTCGCAGCTGCTACTGGCGTAGGCTGTACGTCCACCATGATGTCATCAGTCGATTCACAACCAACAGAGTCAGTTACCGTCAGGGAGATCATGCCCGCGGTGGTCGCGTAGATCTCATTGGTGGTTTCCCCAGTTGACCAGGTGTAGGTAGCGCCTGGAATTGCCGGAGCTCCTAGCAAGATGCTATCACAAGCCGCGGTGTCTGCCCCCAATTCAAAGACGGGTGGCATGCCTGCTTCCAGGACAACCATCTCCTCGGTGGTACAACCATTCGCTCCGGTAACGACTACCGAGATGGTATCAGCTCCGCCTGCTGGCGCAGGAACGGTGATCATCTGTGTCGTCTCACCAGTTGACCAATCGAAACTTACCCCATCAGCACCACCATCCAGCATGACTGGATCACAAGTGCCACGGTCTGGGCCGAGATCTACTGCTGGTGCAGGGTCGATGGTAATGTCGATGGTATCCACGTTAGGACAACCGAGGGAAGTAACCGTAACGGTGTACTGTCCACTCTGCTGTGCAGTGAAAGTCTGCTCATCTACTGGCGCCCCACCTGGGTTGGGTCCAGTCCAGAAGTACGTAGCTCCTGGGTTGCCAGCATCCATCACGTAGGTGCCACATTCCGTGGTATCTGGTCCGAGTTGAACGATCGGCGTTGGGTTCACCAACAGCGAGATGGTATCTGCCCCGGTACAACCTTCTGCGTTTTCAACAAACACGGTGTATATCCCGGAAGTGTCGGCGATGATACTTGGGGTATTGATCGCAGGATCATTATTCCAGATGTAGGAAATGATATCTGACTCGAAGGCGTCGATTTCAAAGCCAGAACATACGACTCCATCAGGACCCAAATCGACTCCCACGGGTGGCAAGAAGTTGGCTTCTGCTGGGATCCGAGGACTGGCACAGCCAGGTACGGAAATCACCCAATCGTAGAAGTAGTAGTAATAGGCTGGACTAAAGGTGCTTCCAGTGATGGATAGCAAACCGCCAGCATCGTATGGATACATCGCACCACTAGAGTTCCGCCAAAGACCACCAGTCGTAGAGCCATCGCCGTCGATTTGGTACGAACCGGGATCTAGACTCAGATCAACAGGGATCTGAATGCCTACATTACCACCGGAAGCGCCCACAACCGGAACGGTCGTAGTGGCAACTACTGCGAGGGTTACGTTATCCCGAATCCGAACTACTACGTTTCCATCTCCTTGTGGGAAAACGGTCAACGAGTCGATCCGAACCGGAGCGAAGACATCAAAAAGCAACGCCTGAATTCCTGGGTTCGTGAAATTCCCATTGTTGCCAATGGAAAGATCCACCGGAGAGAAATCACGCAGTGTCAATCCCGAAGAAGCCTCAGCGTAGAAGGTGGTGCTAGTCGTCAGGAAGGAGGTCGTGAAGGTATCTCCGACGTGAACTACGTTGCCACCGGTCGGGGCATCATACCAGAAGATGTCTCCAGCATTGGCAGAAGCTGTCAATGTGAAGGTGGCAGAATCGGTAGAACAGATGGAATCACTGGTTACCGTCGGCGCATCTGGCGTCAGAATCACCTCAATCGAATCAAGGAGGGTCGTATCGTTGAAGTTGGTCGTATCCCCAGGGATGCTAGTGTACGCCTGGAAGTAATAGACTCCAGGAGTAGTAGGAACAAATCCGCCAATGGCTACCGTATCTTGCGCGTTAGGCGCTACGGAAATCAGCGAAGAACCAGTATAGGTAGCACCTAGTGGGCCAGTCAATTCAATCGTTACTGGTGCCCCAGTTTGGGCTGCCAGACCGTAGTTGATGATCGCCACTTCAAAGGAGAGAGAATCTCCGCTACAACCATTGCCACCTGGCGTCAGGAAGGTCAGGGCACCAAAGTCTTCTGCCTGCTGATCGTAGATCCGGACATCGTCAAAGGCAAATCCATCATCCTGCGTGAAGGCAGTGGTAGCGAATGCCACCCGGATTTGGACTGCAGCTTGACCACCGAGGTTGTCAAGGGCATGACGAGCCGTTACCCAGCCGTTAGATCCAGGAGAACCACTCCAACCTTCAGGCTGACCACCTGGGTTAGCCGCTACAGTTGCATCGTTGAACCAGTTGAATGGATCACCAGTCACCCCTACGTTCTGCCAGGTCAACCCGTCATCAATAGAAGTCTGGAGAACCGCTCCGTCCTGACCGGTTTGCAAATCCCACCAGATATCCATTTCGATGAATGGATTCGTCAGGTTGGAGAAGTCGAAACAAGGCCCGAGGACAAAGGAAGTCTCATTGTTTGGATAAATACCTGTCAATCCACCAGAAACCCAAGCATTCACCCCAGAAGAAGCTCCCTGGATGATGGCCTTCTGTGGAGTTCCAAATTCCCAACTGGAAGTAGGTTCTCCATAATCTACCCAGCCACCATTACCAGTTTCGAAGTCTTGGAAGTAAGGATAGGTGGAAATAATGGGGATAGAAGAAACGGTTGACTCGGTGGTGTCATTGAAGAAGTTGGTATCTCCAGCCGTTCCGGTATAAACCTGCAAGTCATAGTTCCCCGGTACGGAGAAGTCGATATTGTTGAAGAAGAATGGAACAAAGTCACCAGGAGCCAGTGTGTCATTGAAGGTCTGGATGATGGGAGTCCCACCATTGATCTCCAGATAGACATCGGTCGTGAAAATGGTGTCTGAACCGTAGTTGAACAGGGCCACCACCACGTCTTCGTTGGCGGACAGAGCACAACCGTTCTGCGGAGCAAATACAGTTTCGATTCCTCCATCCTGCGGCAACAATTCAAACAGGTTGACATCGTCGATCGCCATATCTCCCTCGAAGCCTACGCCTCGGTATCCACGCCATTCTACTTGAATCAATTGACCCGCAAAGGCCGTCAAATCGAGGGTAGTATCAATCCAGGCATCGGTCTCAGCAGTCTGCTGCTGACCAGAAATGCTCCAGATCAGGGTACTGGTTGCTCCAGAAATGATGTGTACTTCCATGTCGCCCATGTCATCGCCAAAGCGGTGATACCAGAAGGTCAGGGTTGGGTTTTGCTGACTCGCCAGGTTGACACAAGGCGACAGCAAGCTAAACTCATCACCCAACGCACCAGAGGAAGTCTCGGTGTACATATAGATGCTACCATCAGTGGTATGGTCATCAATGGGTCCGGTGCCACCGCTGTTGGTAATCCCGTCTTCTTCTACAAACCACCCATTGCTGGTAGGAATTCCGCCTGAGCGAGTCCAGCCGTTCTGGAAGGTGCCAGGAGAACCTGGGAGGAAGGTCTCAAAGTCTTCCTGTAAGCCACCGTTCAATACTTGGATGGCATTCACTGTGGCTACGGTCGTATCATTGATCGGAATCGTATCCCCAGTCGTGTAAGCGGTCAGGGTGTAGATCCCACCGGTCAGGAAGTTAGCAGTGGTGGTAACGACCACATCCAGGGTATCAAACACGTTCAAGGTACCGCTGGTAACGGTGGAAGAATAGGTCTGAGGAACTGGTCCTGCGATATCCAGGGTAACCGTTACGTTATTGGTTGCAAAGTCGAGCACCTGACTACCCAGGTTGACGATAGAAACCACGGCTGGATCTGGCGTAACGAAACAACTGCTACCTTCTGGTGCAATAGCGGCTGCACCGACGTCAAATGGTGGAGGATCGTAGATGTTTACATCGTCGATCCCCATATCACCGGTCAAGCCATTCCCCCGAATTCCACGGAACTCAATTTGGATAGCAGAACCTGCAAACTGAGAAAGGTCAGCAATGCCCTGCTCCCATGGATCAGTTTCAGCCGTTTGTTGTTGGCCAGAAAGCGACCAGATCAAGGTGCTTACGCCTCCGGAGTTGGCATATACTTCCAGGGTTCCCATATCGGCGCCAAACATGTGGTACCAGAAGGTCAATCTTGGAGCAGTCAAATTGCCCAGATCTAAACAGGGGGAGAAGAGGGACATAACATTCCCAACCGCTCCACTGGAAGTTTCGGTGTACATATACACAGAGCCACCTGGGGTGTGGTCATCCAATGGACCTGTACCAAAGCTATTCGCAGTACCATCAGATTCTGGCCACCAACCGAAGGCAGTGGTGAAGTTCTCTCTGGTCCAGCCGTTGGCGAGGGTGCCGGGCTGACCTGGGATGAAGGTCTCGAAATCTTCAAAGAATGGTGCCGTGAAGATCGGCAGAGACTCTGCTCCATTTTGCAAACTGTCATTTGCTGGGACTGTATCTCCAACAATGTTGATGTTGCCATCGAAGACATGGAAACCTGTTGCTGAAAGGTCAGCGGCATTGGTTACGGTTACCAAAAAGGAATCCAGGACAGGAACGATCCCAGTGTTGACCGTCGTGGAGAAGTTCTGGATACTCGCACCAGAAACATCCACATTTACGACCATGTTGTTGGTACTGAAATCCAAGGGTTGGCTACCCAGGTTCCGCATCAGAACGGTGATGTCCTCAACAGAGGTATAACAACTCGCTCCTTCAGGGAAGATGGCGAGAATTTCGCCTTCAATTGGGGAAGGCGTGTAGATCCGAACATCATCTATGGCCATATCTGAGGTGAAAGAAGCACCTCGGATGCTCCGGAACTCTACTTGAATGCTGCTCCCTACAAAAGGAGTCAGGTCCACCAAACCTTCCCGCCATTCTTCCGTTTCGGTGGTTTGTTGTTGACCAGAAAGGGTAAACATCAGCGAGTCCACCACACCGCTGTGAATCCACACTTCCAGGGTTCCCATATCCCCTCCGAACATGTGGTACCAGAAGGAAAGGCGAGGATCTGTGGTGTTGGCCATGTCAATACAAGGAGAGAATAGACTCATCACATTGCCGATAGGTCCAGAAGAGGTTTCGGTGTACATATAGCGAGAACCACCTGGGGTATGGTCATCTAGGGGACCCGTTCCAGTACTATTGGTTACGCCATCATCTTCTGGGAACCAGCCCAAGGCCGTGGTGAAGTTTTCTCGAGTCCAGCCATTAGCGAGGACCCCTGGTTGACCAGAGGTAAACGTCTCAAAATCTTCGAAGTAGTTATTGCCACTGAAAACGGGCAGGGTTTCGGAGACATCCATGGTGGTGTCATTGCCCAGTACCGTATCAGCAACTACGGAAGTATATACCGTGTAATCATACAAGCCGACTACCGAAAGGTCCGCAGCGGTAGTTACGACGACTTCGAGAGAATCCAGCACCCCTAACACTCCGGTAGAAACCGTGGTAGAGTAGGTACCAGTTCCGGCACCTGCCACGTCCACGGAGACCGTCATGTTGTTGGCGGAGAAGTCGATGGGCGCATTCCCGAAGTTGCGAATCCGAACGGCAATTTCTTCTGAGGCACCAAAGCAGCCTGCTCCTTCTGGATACAGCACCTCAAGGGCACCTACATCAACTGGGACAGGTTGATAAATGGCGATGTCGTCAATGGCAATGTCGCCCTGGAATCCATTCACCGTAGTCCGGAAAGCGATGTTTACGACTTGTCCCACATAAGGAGTCAAATCTACCAAGGCTTCAGCCCAGGGATCGGATTCTGCACTCTGCTGTTGTCCTTCGAGGGAGAAGATGGTCGTTGCAACGCCACCAGTGATCACCTGAACTTGCAGGGTGTCAATGTTGGGACCAAACATGTGGTACCAAAAAGACAAGCGAGGACTGGTCAACCCTCCCAAAGAAATACATGGCGAAACCAGGAAATATTCACTCCCTACGCCTCCTGGCTCAGCGTACATATATACTGAACCACCTGGCGTATGGTCGTCGAGTGGTCCAGTGCCAGTTGTGTTCTGGATCCCATCATTTTCCGGGAGCCAGCCATTGAAGTTGGTGCCGCCACTCCGAGTCCATCCATTGGCCAACTGACCAGGAGAACCAGCGGTGAAGGCTTCAAAATCTTCCGAATAGGGAAGGATCTCTACGCTAGGAGTAAAGATGGTTCCCAACAAGGTGTCATTAGACGCGTCAAGATCCCCGTTCAGGGTGGTGTAGACCTGAAGGTTGTAGGGCGTACTAGGGGTCAGTCCAGTAATGGGGGTACTGAAGGTGAAGTTACTCAACTGCCCAGAAAGTAAGTTGAACAAGGTGTCTTGTACTGGCGCACCGCCGTTGACTGTGTAAGCGATCAGGACGGTATCGGCATCGGAGAGGCCGAAGTTGCCAACTTCAACGGTGAGGGGGGCTCCAGTAGTGAATACCCCACAGTCGAGGTCCGACAACACAAACGCCGTTGGACCTACGTCGGTGGTCAACTGTTGGTTGATATTGACGGAGTAATCTTCCGTTTCTCCAAACGTGGTGTTGGCACAAGGATCAGTCAGAATGCTGTTGTAGTTGTGCAGCATTCTCAGACGGGTCTTGCCAAGCAGAGCAGTACCGGGTACCGTAAAGGTGATGGAACCCGTCTCGCCAGCATTCAGAAAGATAGATCCAGCCAGTTCAGTTGGGGAAAAGATCGAATCCTGGTCATAATCAATCCAAACCGTTACTCCGGAACCAAATTGTGGATTGTTCACAATGGTTGCGGTGTAGGTATTGTTTTGAACCAGGTCGGTTTGAGAAAAAGCGGTGTAGTCATTGTAACCGCTCGGGTCGCCGGGAAAGATACCATTGATGGTACCCAAAGAGAAACTCACAATTGAGTCCCCGGATGTTGTTCCGGTCGAGTACGTGGGGATACAATACTGCCCGAAAGCAGTGCTCACCCAAATACTTACCAGAAAAATCAGGGTAAATAGATGCTTCATGTTAGGGTTTTTAAGTACAGCAAACGTCCCAAAATACTACGTCATTCTGGAAAAACAAACTTTCCATCATATGATAGAAATGTATTGTAATTCTTCAAGGAAGCTACGTTTTCGTGCGAAAACGAGCTAACATTTTGATCATAAATGAATTGACTTGCTGATTCCCGAAGAAGGCAATCGTTAGCCGGCGAGTTTTAGGCTGAAGGTAAAGATTGTACCGCTGTTCAATTTACTGCTCACCATGATCTGTTCTCCATGCATTTTGAGAAGATGTTTGCAAATCGCCAGCCCCAATCCTGTCCCTCCTTTTTCCCGTGAGCGACTCTTATCTACTCGATAAAACCGACGGAAGATTTTGTCCAGGTGCTCTTCTTCGATCCCCGGACCTTCGTCAGTGATACTTACCATCATTTTGTTATTTTGATTTATCAACTCAATCTTGATATTTCCTTCCGAATCTCCATACTTGATGGCGTTGTCCACCAGATTGGTGA
>JBCCCJ010000096.1:0-9446 GCA_039033615.1 Bacteroidota bacterium | reverse complement strand
CACGGGAGATCCACAGCGAGATATTATTCAGGCGATCAATACTGGCTTGCGAATGCAGCGCGCACTCCTTTGGCTGTTCCTCCTCCTTGCGGCTCTGGTGCTGATCCCTTTTGCCATTTGGGGCGAAGGCCTGACTGCCTTATTCGAACAAGAAGCCATGATCGGCTATTTGAATCAATGGGGCATCTGGGGCTGGCTACTGGGCATTCTGCTGTTGATGGGAGATCTATTGCTTCCCCTTCCGGGCACCATCATCATGTCAGCGATGGGCTATGTCTATGGGATTGCTGTTGGAGGAATAGTCAGCGCAATTGGTTCATTTTTATCTGGAGCCCTTGCCTATGAATTGTGTCATCGCATGGGGAGAAAGATGGCGGTGCGTTTGTTGGGCGAGAAAGATCTGGCCCGAGGCGAAAGCTTATTTGCCTCGGTGGGAGGCTGGGTGGTAGCACTCTCCCGTTGGTTACCAGTATTTCCCGAAGTGGTAGCTTGTATGGCAGGCTTGACCCGCATGCCACGAAACGCCTATTATCTTGCGCTGGCCTGTGGGTCGATTCCCTTGGGATTCACCTATGCGGCGGTCGGTCAATTGGGATGGCAAACCCCCTGGCTGGCCATCTTACTGAGTGCTGGCCTGCCACCCATTCTTTGGTTGAGTATTCGAAGTCTTTTTCTCCGACATCAAGACCATGCTGCCAGAGAAGAATCAGCCGGGTAGCCAAACGGCGTACCCGGCTCAGAAACATACAGGCTACTTGTTCCTAGCTGCAGGAACAATGCTTACAAGCAAAACGGATCATCCATTCGGTCATTCGGTCAAGAGCACCCGCTGCGCAGAGACCAGCTCCCCCCCCACTAACAGGCGCAGGAAATACAGCCCCGGCTGATAGGCAGTCCAATCAAACTGAACTTCTTGTTCTCCCTGGGTCAGCGGTACGAAATCGCGTTCCCGAACTCGTCCCATGCCATCCACTAGCAGACATTCCAGGCGTTGACCCGGATCTTCTACGTCCAATTTGATGCTGGCCTGATTGCGGACCGGATTGGGAAATACCGGGCTGGAGGACACCCGAAGGGCAGCAGTCGTATCTGTCGCACAGCTATCCCCGGCAAAGGGTCCTGCAAATTCGATACAACTGAATAAGGCTCGGTCAAAGACAAACAAGGTTACCGTGGTATCTGCCGGATACTCTCCGTAGTTGTAGGTCCCGGCTACCAGGCTGTCCAAGGGATCGGTGCCAAGGTCATCGGAAATTTCATACAACTGGCTGGAACCGCCGAAGCTCACCACCAAGCCAAAAGTGGAATCACTCAGACAAACCGTGGATACGCTGTCCAGGCTCAGGTCGCAAATGGGCACCGGAGTACAATCCGCGGTTACCGGAGGGGTAAAGTCGATACAGTCCACAAAACTGGTGTCCTGGATCGTCAATTGTACGTCGATGCTGTTGAGGTACTCCCCATAGATATGGGTCCCCGGCGATAGATTCCCCAGAGGAGCGGTTCCCTGGTCATCCGTGATGATGAACTCATCCCCTACCCCACTGAAGGCGACCACCATCTCGAAGGTAGAGTCTGTCTTACAGTTGGCATAGAAGGTGTCGATGCTGATTTCACAAATGGGGGGAGGAGGAGGGGGAACGGTATCACAGGAAACATCCGCATTGATGTCGCCTCGACCAGAATAGCTGCCATCAAATTTGAACCAGCCGGAAATCCCAAAGTCTCCATCCTTGTCATTGGCGCCGATGCCCAGTTGAAAGCCGAACTCAAAATCCGCCGGATTGTGAAACAGGAACAGGGTGTCTCCGGCATAAACACTTCCGGTCCCAATCAAGCGGGAGCGGGTGGAGTCTAATTCCCAGAACAACCAGCCCTCTTGTTCGAGTTGGCTGGCTCCGCCACCATTTTTCAGGCCACGGCCCAGATTCGTCCATTCGGTGTAGTCCCGCTGATTGATCAGCCAGAACTCTGCCAGCCATCGGCGACTGGTGTCGGATTCATGCACGATCTCACCGATCACTTGAGCGGTGGAATCATCAAAGAGGTTGAGGGTGCCGCCATCGGGACCGAAAATGTAGTCCTGACTGGGATCACCGGGCAGTTGGTTGAGCCAAACTGCGTGATCATTGCTGGCGTAGGGACTCAAGTCACAGGTCTGGACCAGCGTCGATTGAGCGAAAGAAAGGGAGCAAGAGATGACAAGAAACAGGAAGGTAAAGAAGGAATAACAGGTAAAGATACGCATAGCATTGCATTAGGCGACAGGAGCGACCTGTCTATGGCTGTAACGCAAAGCCAAGACCATTCTTACCGTCATTTCGCCGAAAGTCGAATTTTTCGCAAATGATAATTCACATATCAAAAAACTCACTTGCAGCTAACTTTCCCCAGAACCATTCGTCCAAATGAGGAAAAACCTGCAATTTGCAGATCAGATCTCCAAATTATCTCATGCTATGGACCCCACCAATCAATATCCACTTGGCATTTCTCTTTCCGGGGGCGGAGCTAGAGGCATTGCTCACTTGGGCGTATTACAAGCCTTGTATGAAGCAGACATTCATCCAGATGCTATTTCTGGTGCCAGTGCTGGCTCCTTGATGGGGGTATTATACGCGGCGGGAAAAACTCCGGCGGAGATCATCGCAATTGTTCGAGAGACTTCCCTCATGGACATGTTTCAGGTATCCTGGCTGGGAACTGGTTTTGCAGATTTGGGCAAAGCAAAGGCGATCCTTTCTGCCCACATTCCAACGGATGATTTCTCCGCCTTGGTCAAACCCTTGTTTGTTTCGGTTACCAACCTGACTACCGGACAAGCTGAAATCATCTCAACAGGCCCGTTATTTGAAGTCATTCTGGCCTCCTGCTCCATTCCTTTGCTTTTTAAGCCCAGAGAGATCAATGGGTCTATCTATGTCGATGGTGGATTGATGGACAATCTCCCGGTTCACCCCTTGCGAAGAATCTGCCGGCACGTCATTGGGGTCAATGTTACGCCCATTGATCGGGAAGAAAACCTAACCGGGATGCGAAGCATTGGGTATCGCGCTTTGGAGTTGATCTTGTGGGTCAACGTGTCCAAGAGCCTGGAACTCTGCGATTTTGTGATCCAGCCAGAAGCAGACAACTATGGCTTATTGGCGTTAGATAAGGCAGAAGAAATCTATCAAAAGGGATATGAAGCCGCTCAAATCTCGCTGGAACAAATTCGTCAAGGGGTGATTCCCCCTTCTGCTTAATGGATTTTGCTCGTAAGTTTTTGTCCTGAATTCTTCCCCCGAGAGCGAAGCGTTTCAAAAGTCGGAAAGAATAGTTAGGTAATATTTTTTCCAAAATAAGCATGTTCCAGCCGTTCATTCTCCCAGAAAGGACAATTCCTCCTCAAAACCAGCCTCTCTCAGATGGATTCCACAGGTAATAATTTGCCCAAAACAGCCGGATAAGCTCAACTGGAATAAAATACCTTGCATATCAGAAACCCTTACTCTATATGCATGCTATTTTCGGTAGATTGAAAAAGGTAGCTATTGGTTTGATCCGGCGAGGAATCACTCCGGAAATGCCCCATCAACACCAGCTCATCGTAGCTACGGTCAACTTTTTTCTATTGACGGTTGCCGCGATTTCCACCATCATCTTCGTGATCGGTTTTGGTACGGCTTCTTCCATCGACCCCATCTTAGGTGCCACGTTACTTGTGTTAACGGGTGGGATATATGTAAGCAAGCAATTGAATCACAGTCCCTTGGGGAGATGGATTCCGCTCGCGGCCTGTGGACTCTCCATTTTCTTCATTGGCGTTTCTCTCCAGTATGAAATGAGGGTAGGCTCAGCCCTGTTTGTCCACGCCACTTTCTCTTTTCTATTTTTCCTTCCATCAGAAAAAATCTACCGGGCAAGTTCTCTCGGGCTTTCTTTCCTCTTATATGTCCTCTTTTTGGCCCAACCTTTTGCGATTACCCAGCTGGAATGGACCTTCCCGACCTATTTTTCCTTCTTGGTACCCATCGTCAGCTTTCTGGTATTGATCATCTGTGTGTGGATCTTACAAAGAAAGCAAGAGGAATACGCATCTCGACTCGAAGAAAAGAGTAGCCTCCTTCAAGAGGCCCAAACCATTGCCAAAATCGGGCATTGGACCTATCAATTTGCGGAAGATCGCTGGCAGTGGTCCGACGAATTGCATCACATGTTTCAATTTCCGCTAAGCTTGCCCGTGACCACAGACGAATACTATGGCCGCATCCACCCTGCGGACCGACTTCGGGTCAAACAGGCGATGGAAACAGCCATTCGGAAAAAAGAATATTTGCGGATCAAACACCGATTCTACACGGCCATTCAAGAAGAAAGACATCTGTTGAGCATTTGTCGGCCAGTAGAAAACAAACAGGGAGAGGTGTACATGATCCGGGGCATCATGCAAGACATCACGGATCAGGAATTGTCAGAACAAGCATTGATTCAAGCGCGGGATGAAGCACAGGCAGCCACCAAGGCAAAGACGGATTTTCTCAATACCATGACCCACGAGATCCGAACTCCCCTGAGTGCCGTCATTGGGATGGTGGATCTCTTGAAAGAAACATCGCTGCTGGGAGATCAGAAAAACTACGTCAATACCATCAAGCTTGGAGGGGAACACCTACTTTCCGTCATCAACAATATTCTGGATCACGCCAAAATCGAGTCGGGAAAAATTGAACTGGAACACCTCAGTTTTCCTCTCTTGGAGCCCATAGAAGATACCCTGGATTTGATGCAGCCACAGGCCAGATCCAAAGGATTGGCACTCACAACAGATGTTGCCGAGGGGTTGCCAGAGGTCATCAAGGGCGATCTGGGAAAAATTCGCCAAATTTTGGTCAACCTCGTGGCCAATGCGCTCAAGTTCACCGAACAAGGCAGCATCAACCTTCGGGTTCGTCAGCAAGCCATCGAAGGAACCCAAAGAAACGTGTGTTTCTCCGTCGTGGATACCGGGATTGGCATACAGCCGGATCGTCTTGCCAGGATTTTTGACTCCTTTACCCAAGAAGACGCATCCATCAACCGCAAATACGGGGGAACCGGGCTGGGACTCAGCATTTCCAAGCATCTGGTCGATCTCATGGGAGGTCGTATGTGGGCAGAAAGTGAGTCCGGCAAAGGCACCACCTTCCATTTCAGCATTTGGGTAGAAGCCATTCCAGCATCCCAAACAGGAACTCCTCAAAAGCACTTGTCCGTTCCGGCTCCCAAGCAGTTTGTTCCCTCTCCGCACCTCACCAATATTCTGGTGGTCGAGGATCACAGCATCAATCAATTGGTGATCACCAATCTGCTAAAAAACCTGAATTACTCCGCAGACTTAGCCAATGACGGGCTGGAAGCCATTCAGGCAGTCAAAGAGAAAGCTTATGACCTGATCCTGATGGATGTCCAAATGCCCAAAATGGGGGGCCTGGAAGCTACTCAACAGATCCGACGCTATCTGCAAGAACATGGTCTTCCGCAACCTGCCATCATTGCCCTGACTGCCAGCGCGTTGATTCAGGAACGGGAACGCTGTATGGCCGTCGGCATGGATGACTTCCTGACCAAGCCCGTCAAGTTGGAAACGCTCTCGCGTACCCTATCCAACATTCCAGATCCTAGTCCTGCTTAATCGTCCAATGTCTTTGCGCGGAGTTCTTGTACGATGGGATAGGCCTCGTCTGTATCTCCTAGCTGCGCTTTCCAGGCATCCATGTTTTGGAGGAGTTCGGCAGTGATGCCTTCATATCCGGCTTGCCCGTACACATTTTGTTGCTCTAGGGGGTCTGCCTTCAGGTCGTACAATTCCCAACCAGGCGCTGAAGATTGATCGCTACCATTCAAGCCCAGTCGGTGCGAATAGAAGAATATCAACTTATGGTCTTTGGAGCGAATGCCGTAGTGGGCTGGCCTTCTTTCTTGCATCCAGTAGCGATAGTACAGACTCTCTCGCCAGTCAGTAGGCGTGTTTCCTTGGACATTCGCCCAAAAGCTGCTGCCTTGCATGCTATCCGGAGCAGAAAACCCTGCGATCTCCAGAAAGGTCGGCGCAAAGTCCACATTCAGCAGCAAGTCCTCGTTCCGACTTCCCGCCTCAATGGAAGGCGGATAACGAATCACCATCGGCATGCGAGCTGATTCTTCGTATATCATCCGCTTGTCGATGTAGCCATGCTCTCCGAGAAAATATCCCTGATCGGAAGTATATACCACGATGGTGTTGTCAGCCAATTCATTTGCTTCCAAATAATCCAAAATGCGGCCCAAATTGTCATTGATGCCGGCAACACTGCGAAGGTAATCCCCGATGAATTTTTGATAGGTAGCCAAAATCTTGTCTGTTTCATCCAATCCGGTGGTATCCAGGGGAGGACTAGGATAGCGATCTGCACGTTGGGTATACCGCTGGTACAAATCCCGGAGAAACATCCCCTGGCTTTGGGTAGCAGGAGACCGATGAGTCAGATCTTCGAGGATGCTGGGCGGCAAAGGAAACCTCTGATCCCGGAAGGCTTCTTGATAGCGCGGCGCATAATCAAAGGGTTCATGCGTGGCTTTGAAATGGCACATCAGAAAAAAGGGATCTTCTTCTTTGCGCCCTTCCAACCAGCCCAACGCCTGATCGGTGATGACGTCCGTGGAATAGCCTTCGATCACCTCTCCCCCACCCCAGCCATCTTCCCAGGGCTGGCCTTTCTCTTTGAGTTTGGGATTGTGATACAAGCCTTGCCCCGGCAGCACGTGGTAGTAATCGAAGCCTTGTGGCTCGGTTTTCAGGTGCCATTTGCCCACGATGGAGGTTTGATAGCCCGCCTGCTGCAAGAGATGACCTACATGTACCCGCCCGGTATCCAAGGGATCAGAAAGGGTATAAACTCCGTTTCGATGGCTGTACTGTCCCGTGAGGATGGCCGCTCGACTCGGGACACAGATGGAATTGGTGCAGAATAGGTTCTGTACGGTCATCCCCTCTGCTGCCAAACGTCGGATGTGATCCACGGGCGCAATGGAATCCAGTCGACTGCCATACAAACCAAACGCCTGAGAGGTATGGTCGTCGGCCATGATGAAGAGGATGTTGGGCGGCTTGGAAGGCGCAGCAGGCTGACAACTCATCAGGCCCAAGAGGATCCCTGAAATGAATCCTGAAAGTAGGAGATGTTTCATGGAGCAATGACTTATGAGATACGCGCTTTGAGCCATTTCAGATCTTTCCGCATAGCTTCAAAAAGGGCTTTTTCACTGATATGAATCTCTCGTTTTCCATGTTCTGCCCCTCCCAGCTCATATTCATAATGAATCGAGAGCGGCGTCCGAATCTCATACTGGTTGAGTTGGGCAATGTATTTCTCCCAATCAACCATGCCTTCTCCCAAAGGAACATTTTTCACATTCCAGCCATTTTCCCTTTTTTCCCACACAAAATCCTTGATGTCCATGGTGTGAATGAGCGGGTGAATCAACTGTAAGCCCAAGGGCCAGGCTTGTCCTCCTTCGACCGTAGCGTGGCGGATGTCAAACTGAATCCCCAAGTACGCTGGGTCGAGGTCCGCCAACAGTAGATGCAAATCCCATACTGGTGCGCCTACCCGTACGCCTGAATGGTTTTGATAGGCCCCTTTGATTTGATAGTGGCGGTTCAGATCTGCCAAGCGTTGAAACTTCGCCCGCATCTCTTCTATCTGTTCAGGAAGGGCCTGATCTTTTTGGTACTTCATGCCCCCCATTCGATAAAACTGCACCCCGGCTTGGGCCGCCGTTTTCAGAATCAACTCTGTATCCTCCTGATCGGGATCGGTGATGCCAGTAGTCATCATCTCCAGCTTCAAACCCGCTTGATCAATTGCCTCTGCCGCACGAGGAAGCTGATCGGCCACCTGTTTGGGGTCTACGTGCCCCCCTCTCCGAACTGTCAGGTCAACCCCATCGAATCCCAATTCCTTCGCAGCCTGCGCCATGTCTGAATAGTCGAGAAATTGGAGGTGCTTCGAAAAGATATGAATGGAAAAATTGGTGCGAGGAACGGTTGCCCCCAATGCGGGCAAACCAGCTCCTACGATCAGGCCAGCAGAGGCCATTTGTTGGAGAAAGCGTTGTCTTGTCATATCATTCAGGATGTAGGTACAGGTTAGTCTTGTTTGGCCCAATGGGATTCTAGCCAAGGAACTTCCGGGATCTGATCAGGATTCTTTTTCGCCCAATCGGGTCCTGGAAAAGCCCGCAAGCGGGAGTATCGGGGATAGGTTTCCCAAATATCGCCTTTTCCGAGCATTCTGGGATCGCCCGTTTCGGTCAAGTAGGCGGCTAACTGCTCGCGGAGTTCAGCCTGGACCGCCGCAAACTCCGGTTTCCCCGCGAGATTGTTCAAACAGTGAGGGTCTTTCGCAACGTCAAACAATTCTTCTGCCGGGCGATGCTGAACCGCCAAATCAAGGTAGGTTTTTAGCTCCGGGTCCTCGACCCCTTCCACCAACAAACTCAGGGTGGGACAAGCGTCGATGTCATGATAGGCCGCGTGCATGGGTCCAAGTTCCGCTTGTTCGATCTCGGATTTCTTGGGGTAGCTGCCACTGCCATATTTTTGCGGCGCTCCAGCAGGCCAGCGCTCTGGCCGAAAATTCCGGATGTAGAGATAGGGTCCCGTGCGCATGGCTCGTTGCGGATAGGCGAGACTTTGGTAGCGAACCGAAGAATGTCGTTCTCTGGAGGCAAAAACCGCAGTTTTGCTCCTCCCCTCCCCTCTCAACAAGGGCAACAGACTTTCGCCAGTCATGGGAAATTCCGTGGGACCAGACAGCCCGACAGCCGCCAGAATGGTGGGCGCCAGATCAACAAAGCCCACCAAAGCATCGCTTACCTGGGCCTTCGGCAGTTCCTCGCCCCAGCATACCGCCATAGGGACATGAATCCCAAACTCGTAAGCATTGGCCTTCGCTCGGGGAAAGGCCATTCCATTGTCAGAGGTAACGATGATGAGGGTATTGTCCAGCTCTCCTTTTTCTTCGAGTAGGGCCAACATTCGACCCAGATGTTGATCAAACCATTCAATCTCAAAGGCATAATCCATCATATCGGATCGTACCTCTGGATGATCAGGCAAAAAATCTGGGATGCTTACTTCATCGGCCTTTTTTCCTGCCGCTGCCCCTAGCCCTTTGCCAAATTTCCGGTGCGGCTCGGAAGCCCCAAACCAAAAGCAAAAGGGCTGATCTTGGTCTCGGGATTCCAAAAAATCCGCGAAGTTGCTGGCATAGTCAGTGGCTCTGATGCCTTCCGGCACCTCCATCGTCTGCTCATTCCAAGCCGGACCGGCAGGGTTATGGGTTCTTCCATCTAGCTTCCAATTCCCGGGCCCCCAGCCTTTGCCGGTATGGCCAATCGCGTATCCGTGTTGAGCAAGGATTTCCGGGTAGGTTTGGTACTTG
>JBCCCJ010000095.1:0-9466 GCA_039033615.1 Bacteroidota bacterium | reverse complement strand
TCTGGGTGGTGGTCCCACAGCAGTTGGTCGCCGAAAAGCTGACCGTATGAGTCCCCGCAAAGAAGGTAACGGGCGGCGGAATCAGGGTATTGGCTGTCGTCGGAGACGCATTCGGCCCAAAATCCCACAAATAGCTACTAACCGCACAGCCATTATCTACTACGGCGCCACTCATCTGATAAGTCACCACATCACAAGAATCTGGCTGGGGAGTCAAGCTCACCGTTGGCACGTCGAATACCACGATCGTATCCAGAAAAACAGCCTGCCCACAAGGCGGATTGCTGGTCGTCAATTGCACAATATAGGTACCTGCCTGAGTGAAGGTAATTTCTGGATTTTGACTGTTGAGGTCGGTTCCTCCACTGAACTGGAAGCCTCCCCCCACATTGATGATTTCCCAGAGATAGGTGGCTCCCGTAGGGGTAGAACCATTCGTAAAAGTAAAGGTAGCCGGCACACAATTGTCTGGACCTGAAGTGGTGAACGCAGCCTCTGGAATCTCATCGATCACCACATTTTGGGTGATGCTACGCGCCCCACAGGCATTGTTGGAGGCGGTGAGGGTAACCGGATAGGTGCCAGGTCCAGGATAGATATGAGAGGGGAACTGAAGGGTAGAGGTGTCGTTGGTGCCAGCACCAGGATCACCAAAGGTCCAGGTGAAACTGAGCGGATCGTTGAAGATGTTGGGGCAACTGCTGTTGGTAAAGAGAACGACCGAATCATCCGGCCAACAACCGGGGTTGGGATTGGCCCCAAAATCAGGAACAGGCATCGTTTTAATAATGATCCCAGTCCCTACCCAACTTGCGTTTAGGTTGGGGTCTGCGGGATAACAGGGATTGACCGGGAATAAATAAATGCTTCGATTTTGGGTCGCAATGTTATTACAAGGGAGATCGTATAAGTGGGTATAGGTGCCTGGTGTAGGGAAGGTATCTACCTGACCAGGTCCAGTGTTTGGGAAATCCCAATAAACAACGTAATACGAAATGTTATTGGGACAGGGATTGTGGATGATCGTAATTACGGCCGTATCATCCGGGCAAAGGTCAATAATGGGAAGATCTAAGATCGGGCGAGTAGGTTCATTGAAAAAATTGAGGGGTTGAACCACACTGGGACATTGAGAGCCCTGTGCCGTTACCGTTACTGGGTTGTTTCCATAGCCGATGAAGGTATGATTGATGCTGGGACCGATGGTTGTGTCTGGAGGATTGCCATCATTCCAGTTCCAAATGAAGGGGCCAGGAGCCGTGGTGGACAAATTGAAGCCTTGCACCAGGGTATCGTTGCAAGTGGAGTCATTCAAGCACAGCTGCGTAGGTCCACCAAAAGTGATCTGTGGATGATACAAAGCCGTAACCGTCTCCGTAACGGTGCAAGTGTTGTTGCTGGTATCAGTAGCTGTCAACGTAACGGTGAAAGTCTGGTCCCCATTGTTGTAGCCATAATTGTGTTGGACCGGATTGCCAGTGGCACCAGCCCCATCGCCAAAGGTCCAGGTGAAGACCGCACTGGAATCCAAAGAAGTGGTGGCCGAGAAGTTTACCTGACTGTTCCCACAAAAGCTGAGGCCAGGGGAAACGGTGATGTCGCAGGTTTGGGCCCAAGAAATAGGCAGTTGTATCACACACCAAAACAGAAGAAAGGGGAATATTCGTTTCACGGGTCAAATAGTTGGGGTAGGAAAAGGGGCCTTGGGCCAACATATGGTCGAGTGCCGTTGAGCAAATAAAAACGGCACAGGAGGAAAGCGGAGGAGGTAAGGATCTAAAATTGAGGGCAGATGGCTGGACAGTCAATGGCTGAGCCTTTGCCAAAGTTTTTCACATTGAGAATGAGCGAGAGTTCCAGAATCCCTGTACCATCATTGGTGATGCCGGAAAACTGGTAATCGTAGCTGATCCCGAAGCGTAGGTTCTGACGAATGACCGAACCACTGACAGTCTCATGCAGGGGCAATTCTCCCCCGAACGCCACCGAAATGCTATGAATATGCTGAGAGAGAGAATAGTCTCCTTCTGGTTGTCTTGGCTGGGGAAAAAAAATAGAACTTGAATCTCCTCCATGTGGCAATGCCCGACCGTGATACCAAGCCCCAAACCAAATCCCGCGATCCGTGTCATCGTACACAGTAGTAGCGAAACCAATCTGCTGATGCCAAGCCCAAAAACGATCTTCGGTACCGGCCAATAAGAGGGAACTCGCAGGTTGGGCCTCTACTTTGAGCATCGGAACAAATTGATTGTTTCCGTAGCGAAAGATCCATTCATTGTGGAGGGTATAGCGCATCGGCAGGGCATTGAGGAAGCCCGATACGGAGGCGTTTCGAACCGGTAAATGATTGGCAACCAAGCCCAGACGCACATAGTTTGCCTCTGCATTTGGGAGGCGCCTTTTCCGCTTTCGGCGTCTCAATGGATGCAAATACACCGCGCCGAGATCTAAATCCATGAACGCCTGACCAGGAAAGACTGCCAAATCGTTGGGGGCATTGGTTTCATTGACCAAGCCTCTCACCGGATGATACTGGTCCCCAAAGGTGAAATCGCTCTGGGTGTTGAGGCCCGTCCAGTTGGCACTCATGCGAAAGCCCAAATTCAACTCATTCCGGACCCGCCTACTCTTGCAATTTCTACTCCGAAACGCATAGGCCAAGCCAGCTCGATGCCAAACCAAATTTCCCGGGCCTTCTACGTGATGGACATATTGTAGCCCAACCCCAGACATCAGGCTAGGTAAAGCCATACTGGCTCCCACCATCTGCGTCCGATAGCCAGTTCCTCCTACCCCATCAATCCGATTCCACTGTCGACGCAGGGAAGAATTGACGACTAAGCCTCCCTCATAGCCTGCATAAGCTGGATTGAGGTATAGTTTGTTGAAAAAGTATTGGGTCAAAATTGGATCTTGTCCCATCAATTGAGTTGGCGAAAGACTCAACCAGCCAACTGAAACAACAACCAATAGGATGCTTCGCAACGGAATACATCGCTGTAGAGATACATCATCAAGCATAGATGAGTAACTTTGTAGTGAAGAGCAAAGAAGAGGATGACCCGTTGGAACCTTACGTACTGTACTCCCTATATGGCTCAAGAGAACAGTTTGTCAACATAGCTGCCTAAAAGTATCGCTTTTTGGGGGAAATTTCGACTCAGGGAAGAAAAAATAACAAAAAGTTATTTCTGATTCCCGTTCTTGCGGCATGAGTCTATCTTTTCAGGGGCAACCCTATTCCCTCAAGCGCTATCCCTCCACCACCAATCGCTCTTTGCAAGCCTGGAGCGCGGCAGATGAACACTTGCTGAGACACCTGGAAGAATCCAAGCTTTCGCTGGATGCGGTGGCAATCTGGCACGACCGCTTTGGCGCGTTGGGGACGGTATTGGCGAACCAACAACCCCTGTCCATTCTCACCTACCACAGTCAGCAAAAAGCCCTCCAACAAAATCTGCAAGCCAATCAATTGACCGCTACGCCCGAGCAGTGGTTGAACCCGCTCACAGTCCTGCCCTCTTCCATCTCGTTGGGCTTACTGCGCGTTCCCAAGTCCCTGGATTTGTTTCGACTCTACCTGCGCCAGGCGGCCGAAGCCCTGCAAGCAGACGGCCAACTCATCGGGAGCTTCATGACCCGCCACTTCAGCCCCAAACTTCTCCAAATTGCGGGGGAATATTTTGGCACGGTCGAGCAAAGTCGGGCCTGGAAAAAATCCAGGCTCTTGCTCCTTTCCTCTCCCAAATCAGGGACGCCAAAGATTCCCCTCCAGGAAGTGGAACTGGATGACGATATCCGCCTACAACAATATCCCGGCGTTTTTTCGGCCCAGCAAGTCGATCCGGCGACCCGTATGCTGATCGAACACTTGCTCGTGCGTGAAGAAGATCAGGACATCCTGGATCTGGGTTGCGGCAATGGGGTGATCACCCGCGCGATCCAAGCCCAATTTCCAGATCGGACCTATCACCTCCACGACGACTCGGTGCTTGCCACCGAATCTGCCCGCCTGAACCTCACCGGAGACAAGGTCCACGTTCACCTGAATGATAGCCTGAAGCCCTTTGCCGATGATTCCCTCGACCTCGTGGTGAGCAATCCGCCCTTTCACTTGGGGCACGAAAACAACATCGAGATTTCTCTCCGCCTGTTTAAGGAAGTTCGGAGAGTCTTGCGTCCAGAGGGTCATTTTCAGCTGGTTGGGAATCGCCACCTGAACTATCGCAGCCATTTGCTCAAGCTATTCCCAAGGGTTACCATATTGGGGGAAACCCCCAAGTTTCTGGTGTATCGTTGTGGGTGAGTTTTGTTCCAAGCTGTTGTACCAAAGTGGTGTGCTTCCCTCAAAGTTGGCTAGGAGATGATGGCACACCACTGGACATGTTAAGAAAGCTCCATATTATGTTGACACTCACCCGTGAAAAAGTACTCTGACAATTTCAGCGGGAATCATCCTCTACACCTCGACAACCTTTTTAGCATAAGTAACATCCTGTTAATCTTGTTCATCCTGTCTAGCTCTCGCTATTTTGTCAGAGAACCAAAATAATTGAGAATCCCTGCCCCGCCATAAACCTGCGCCATGTCCAAAACGTTGTTTTCCAGGTTCGGCTAGGTATCCAATTTACTGATTATCAAAACTCTCCCCTACCCCGCCAGTTATTCATGCATTCCCAAGCTTCTGGCTGCTTAGAAATGCCAATCACCGCAATAATTGGATGTGGAAAATCAGCTGGTTGAAATTCCAGCAGGAGTTGTTGTTGGGTAAGCTGAATATCCAGAAGCGGGATTGGCTTGGTAAAAGGGGAGGCCGGAGCATTGGCCCCTCGATAGAACACCGTCGCATTGACACCCCATCGTTTCATCAGCCCATTCCCCCTTCCAACCAGCAAAAGCGCATCTCCACGAATGAATAAATCGCAATGGGCAAAGTTGTACAGAGGCGAATTGATCGAAAAGAGCGCTCCGGTTTTGCGCTTGAGGACATCATACTTCCGAAAGTGAATTTTCAGGGCCTCAAAGGAATGTCCTTCCTCTTCCTTGAATGCTGCCTTGACCAGCCTTACATGACGTAACATCCCCTGGATTCCCAGGAATAGGATGCTAAACATCAGCAAAAACATCCCAACGGGAATGAGCCACATGAACATAGGTACTCAATTAGCTGTGTAACTTTTCTTCCCCCAAACAAATCCTCGCTGCCAACTCACAATGCAATTCTGTGGTGTCGAAGAGCGGCACCTCGGGAATGTCCGCCTGAGAAATGAGCAGTTTGATCTCCGTGCAACCCAAAATCACCCCTTCTGCTCCTTGTTGCGCAAGATTCTGAATCACTTGGAGGAAATACGCCTTGGAAGAGGGCAGAAATTGATGGCGGGTCATTTCGTCAAAGAGAATTCGGTCTATTTCTCGCTTTTCTTCTTCTGTTGGGCTGACCAACTCTACCCCCCATTCCCCATAGGCTTGCTGGTAAAAAGCATCCGTCATGACCGGATAGGTACCCAGGATGCCAACCTTTTTCAAGCCTTGACTTCGAATCACTTGGGATACCGTTTCAAAAATGTCCATGAAGGGAATGGAGATGCTGGCCTTGATGTCCTCCCGGACCCTGTGCATAGTGTTGGTGGCGAGAAAGAGGCAACTCGCGCCGGCTTTCTCTAGCCCTTGGGCTTTTTCCACTAAATATTCCCCCGCCTCTTCCCACAGATCTCCCCTGACAAAGCGCTCGATATTGGCAAAGTTGACACTAGTAATGAGCATCTCAGCGATGTGATGGCCGCCTTTGGTCTGGTTGACCTTCTGATTGATCAATCGATAATACTCTGCAGTGGCCGCTGAACTCATGCCGCCAAGAATGCCGATAGTAGATAGCGGTTCGATATTCATAGGGAAAAGGGTTAAAAAGAATGATCGGAGCCCCAAAATAAGGATAAACGCACAGAATGTGCCTCCATAGATAACTCAATCAAGACCCCCTCAACAAAAGACAGAAATTGTAGAAAAATCTATTGGCTTGTCCAGTTCAGTATCTATCCATCAATAGGGAACATTCTTTTGCGATATCCTTGATTGGAAGCAATCAGCTACATAGAGATTCATAGATATAATTTCCATCTATTGGGATATAAAATAAATCAATAAAAACTATACCTGCTTTTCGCTTACTTTGCACCCATAACAAAAAAGACTCCCATTCACCCTCATAAACCGATCATATTTACAGCGTATGAACACCTTAAACGGAAATGGCTCTGGTAAATGCCCCTTTACCAGTAGCATCATCAAGAAAACTGCTGGTGGTGGTACCTCCAATCGCGATTGGTGGCCCAACCAACTCAAACTGAACATCCTGCGTCAGCATTCTACCCTCTCCAACCCGATGGACGAGGATTTTGACTACGCAAAAGAATTTCAAAGCCTGGACCTGAAAGCACTTAAGCAGGATCTGACCGATCTGATGACGGATTCTCAGGACTGGTGGCCCGCCGACTATGGACACTACGGTCCTTTCTTCATTCGGATGGCTTGGCACAGTGCAGGTACGTATCGGATTGCCGATGGGCGCGGTGGTGCTGGTGCTGGTATGCTTCGGTTTGCTCCTCTAAATAGCTGGCCTGACAACACCAATCTGGACAAAGCGCGTCTGCTGTTGTGGCCCATTAAGCAAAAGTATGGACGCAAGATTTCCTGGGCAGACTTGATGGTTCTCACGGGAAATGTGGCCCTGGAATCCATGGGCTTTCAGACCTTTGGGTTCGGTGGTGGCCGGGAAGATGTATGGGAACCACAGGAAGATGTATACTGGGGAGCAGAAGCCGAATGGCTCGGAGACAAGCGCTACTCTGGCGACCGCGACTTGGAAAACCCCTTGGCAGCAGTCCAAATGGGGCTGATCTACGTGAACCCAGAAGGCCCTAACGGCAATCCTGATCCGTTGGCTTCAGCGAGGGATATTCGGGAGACCTTTGGTCGGATGGCGATGAATGATGAGGAAACTGTTGCCTTGATCGCTGGTGGACACACGTTTGGAAAGACCCATGGAGCGGCGAGTGATGAAGAGTATCTCGAGCGAGAACCAGCAGGAGCTTCTATCGCAGATCAAGGCTTGGGATGGAAAAGCAGTTTTGGCACTGGATACGGTGCGGACACCATCACCAGTGGATTGGAAGGGGCTTGGACCACTACCCCCATTCAGTGGAGCAATAACTACTTCGAAAACCTCTTTGGCTACGAATGGGAATTGACCAAAAGCCCTGCCGGAGCCAACCAATGGATTCCCAAAGACGGAGCTGGGGCAGGCTTGGTGCCTGATGCGCATGATCCGAATAAAAGTCACGCTCCCTTTATGCTGACGACTGATCTGGCACTACGGGTTGATCCAGCTTATGAAAAAATCTCTCGTCGCTTCTACGAAAACCCTGACGAATTTGCCGATGCCTTCGCCCGCGCCTGGTTCAAGCTGACTCACCGCGACATGGGCCCTCGTAACCGCTACCTGGGTTCCGAAGTACCTGAGGAAGTATTGATCTGGCAAGATCCAGTACCAGCGGTAACTCATGAATTGATTGACGAGCAGGACGCTGCTGCGTTGAAAGCCCAAATTCTGGAGACGGGTCTATCCGCTTCTGAATTGGTGTCCGCTGCCTGGGCCTCTGCCTCAACTTTCCGTGGTTCTGACAAGCGCGGGGGTGCCAATGGTGCTCGGGTTTGTCTGGCTCCTCAGAAAGATTGGGAAGTAAACCAGCCTGCTCAGTTGGCAAAGGTTCTGGAAGCCCTGATCGGCGTCCAAGCCAGTTTCAACGGAGCCAATTCCGCCAAGCAGGTATCCCTGGCTGACTTGATCGTTCTGGCTGGTTGCGCTGGGGTAGAAGCTGCGGCTAAGGCTGCTGGTCATGAGGTAAGCGTACCATTCACTCCCGGACGTACCGATGCCACCGAGGAAATGACTGACGCGGATTCTTTTGCCATCCTGGAGCCAGAAGCTGACGGTTTCCGCAACTATCAGAAGGCCAAATACACCGTTTCAGCAGAAGAGATGCTGATCGACAAGGCCCAATTACTGACCTTGACCTCCCCTGAGATGACCGCCTTGGTCGGAGGTATGCGGGTGATGCACACCAATTACGATCAGTCTCGCCACGGCGTCTTCACCAACCGCCCCGGCGCCTTGAGCAATGACTATTTTGTCAACTTGCTAGATTACGCAACCAAGTGGGAAGCGACCTCTGATGATCAGGATTTATTCGAAGGCCGCGACCGCAGAACCGGCGACTTCAAGTGGACCGGCACTCGGGTAGATTTGATCTTCGGTTCCAACACCGAGCTGCGCGCCATTGCTGAAGTCTATGGTTGCGGAGACGGAGAAGCCAAGTTTGTGAATGACTTTGTCGCCGCCTGGAATAAGGTTATGAACCTGGATCGTTTCGATCTGGCCTAAGAATTTTTCGATACTCAGTTTTGAAAACAGGCAGTCCATCTGGGCTGCCTGTTTTTGATTGGTAAAGCCGGATAGCATTCATCCCACTCACTGCCTATCTTTGGTAGCATGAAGCGCTACTTTAATACCACTGGTCGCTGTGTGCCTAAGGACCACTATATGGTTCCTCCTTTTCGGGGGATGGATGATGATATTTTGCGGTTGATTGAGGCCAAACAATATTTCCTCATTCATGCGCCTCGCCAGACTGGGAAGACCACTTTTTTGCATGCCTTTGCCCATCGGCTGAATCGGGAGGGAACCTATATCTGCCTGGTCGTATCCGTGGAGCGGGCAGGCGTCCCGAGCATGAGTGAAGCGATCGCAAATGAGCGGATGATCAAGGCCTTGTGGCGCATGTGCCCGGATTTTTTACCAGAAGAGGAATTTCCTCCCGCCCCGCGTCCGGGCTTGGATATGACCGATTACCTGACAGAATGGACCCGGGCCCAGAGCAAACCCATTGTTTTGCTGATCGACGAGGTGGATGCGCTGTGGGATGATGTGCTGGTATCGTTCTTGCGGCAGTTAAGAGATGGCTTTCAAACTCGCCCCGAGAGTTTTCCTCAGTCGATTGCTTTGGTGGGCTTGCGCGACATCCGGGATTACAAACTCAAAGCCAGGGAAGGCAATCCTTCTTTGGGCTCTGGTTCTCCCTTCAATGTCAAGGCAAAGTCTTTTTTCCTCCCCTTTTTCTCCCGAGAAGAAGTGCGCGGCTTGCTAGATCAACACACCGCCGATACTGGACAAGTCTTTTCGGAAGCGGTTTTTGAGGAAATTTTTACCTATACCCAAGGCCAACCTTGGCTCACCAATGCCCTTGCAAATCATCTGGTGGAGGAAATGCTCAGGAGGGACTACAGTCGCCCCATCACGCCAGAAATGGTCGAGATCGCCAAAGAAGCCCTCATCGCAGAACGCCAAACCCATCTCGATAGTTTGGTGGATAAGGTCCAGGAACCCCGCGTGCGCAAAGTGGTCAAC
>JBCCCJ010000094.1:0-9482 GCA_039033615.1 Bacteroidota bacterium | reverse complement strand
CGTTGGCATGGAGAAACGCCAAGAACTCTTCAAATAGAAGAACGGTATGTGAGGGAGTGGCCAAAGAGTGAGGATTCCGCAAAATCTACCCTTCAAATATACGGCCACTTTGGAGAAATGGGGAAGCTTTTCCGGCTATCGTTCAATTTCTGCTTTCATCAGCTGCCCAAATTCTTTGAATAAGCGAACCATTTGGCGCAGGGGATCTTTCTGGGTAGAATAATTGCCTTTGCTCAATTTACGCAGTTCGGTATTGATGGACCGCATGCGATCCATCCGAAGTTGGGCCTCTGGGGTGATTTGAGATTGGGGCAAAGAAGCATTTCTGCCTCTGGATTGAGCGATTTCCCGGCGGACATCTACCATCAAGGCTTGCTGAAGGGTGCGTACCTCTGCGGTTTTTTTCTTTTGGATCGCCTGCGAAAATTTATTCAGTCTCTGCTGGTAGGTCTTCCACTCTGTCTGATCACGGGAAGTTTCGGGAGGATTGGCCCAAACCAACATGGGCATGAGCAGAAAACACAATCCGAGGTATTGGGTAAGCTTGATTGGCATAGAATAAGGATAAATCTGGGAAAATGGTTTCATGGCAAGCTAATGTTTCAAAATGTGAAATTTCTTTCGCAATCGGCAAGACTATAACGACTATCGAACGAGGAAGTTGTCAAACGGAAGCTGATAAAAGGAGCTGCTTGGAAAACAGGAGAGGAGAATAATTTGCCGATCAGAGATTTTAGGCGCAAAAGCAGGAGAAATCTTACGTCTGAACGCTGAGCGTTTTTCTTTTGATCCTAGCTGAAAATCGGCTAGTTTCGATGAGAGACCGGGGGAATTGGTGAGCTAACTGATTGTTTTACGAGGGATCTCCTTGATTGGCTAATTCCCCATTCCCCATTCCCCATTCCCCATTCCCCATTCCCCAGTTCCCCAGTTCCCAGTTCACCAATTTCTCAATCCCAATGAACTACACTCAACTCTGCACCAGTCAACGCATTTTGATGGGACCAGGTCCCAGCGATGTCCATCCGCGCGTCCTACAAGCCATGGCCACTCCCTTGGTCGGTCATCTGGACCCGGAATTTGTGGACATCATGGATGAAGTGAAGTCGATGGTACAAGCTACTTACCAGACCAAGAATGAGCTCTCGTTTGTGGTGTCAGCGCCCGGCAGTGCCGGGATGGAAACCTGTTTGGTGAATTTGTTGGAGCCGGGAGACGAAGCGGTGATTTGCATTCATGGCGTATTCGGTGGACGGATGGCCGAAATCGCGGAACGATGTGGGGCAACCGTGATTCGGGTAGAAGCTCCCTGGGGGACGCCCATTGAGCCTGGTCAAGTAGCAGAAGCCTTGAAAGGGAGATCCCCCAAATTGGTGGCCATCGTGCACGCAGAAACCTCAACTGGAGTTCTGCAACCCCTGGAAGAGATCAGCCACATGACCCACGAGGCGGGCGCATTGCTGGTCGTGGATGCCGTGACTTCTTATTGTGGAACCGATCTCCGGGTCGATGATTGGGGCATCGACGCGATCTATACCGGCACCCAAAAATGCCTGAGTGCCCCTCCGGGATTGTCCCCGGTCTCCTTCAGCCCGAGAGCGGTAGCCGCCCTCGACAATCGGACCACCAAAGTCCAAAGCTGGTTCCTGGACCTCACTTTGGTAAAAAACTACTGGGCAGGATCGAAGCGCGCCTATCACCATACGGCTCCGGTATCTTCGGTCTATGCCTTGCGGGAAGCCTATCGCTTGGTGTTGGAAGAAGGGCTAGAGGCCCGCTTTGCCCGCCACCGTCGCAATCATGAATTGCTCAAAGAAGGACTGGAAGCGCTCGGCTTTGAATTCTTGGTGGCACCTGCCTATCGCTTGCCCATGCTCAACGCCGTGAAAGTACCTGCGGGAGTGGATGAAGCAGCCATCCGGAAGCGCTTATTGGTGGAGTACAACATCGAAGTTGGAAGCGGATTGGGAGCCTTTGCTGGAAAAATCTGGCGGATCGGGCTGATGGGAGAAAGCTCTACCCCCAATCACGTGAATATCCTACTTTCCGCGCTGCGGGATCTGTTGTAATCATAGCCTTTGTCCGGTAGCTTACAGCCAGATTTCCTGGTCTTCCTAGCTTTGTGTCAAAGATCCCGTTTATGTCCAGAATCCTTTTCCTTCCCCTGCTGATCCTCTTTGCTGCTTGTGCTCGACCGACGACACAGTCTGAACCTGCTATTCCTCCTCAAGAAGCCTTGAGCCCTGCCCAGCAATTGGTCAACGAAGCCATTGAAGCGCACGGGGGAGCCACTTATGAGGCTTTTGCCTTGGAATTTCAATTTCGGGACAAACGGTATCGCGGCACTCGGAATGGTGGCAAATTTCAGTATGAACGCCTGTTTGAGCAAGGAGAAGATGCGGTTCGGGATGTCCTCACCAACGATTCTTTTGAGCGATACCTCAATGGAACGCTCGTGGATGTCCCGGATACCATGGCCGCCAAGTACGCCAACTCCGTCAACTCGGTTTGGTATTTTGCCCTCTTGCCCTACGGCTTGAATGATGGCGCAGTCAACAAACAACTCCTCGGGCGCTCTGAAATCAAGGGCATCAACTACCACAAACTTCAGGTGGATTTTGAAGAAGAAGGCGGCGGCAAAGATTTTGACGATGTCTTTGTGTACTGGATTCACCCTGAAACCAAACGGGTCGATTACCTCGCCTATGAATATCACACCGACGGCGGTGGCATCCGTTTTCGGGAAGCCTACCACTCCCGAATGGTTGAGGGCATTCTGCTCCAGGACTATGTCAATTACAAAGCCAAGCCAGAGAAGGTGGAGTTATTGGACATTGAAACCGCCTTTCAAGCGGGGGAATTACAAGAGTTGTCAAGAATCGAGTTGATAGAGTAAGGGAGAAGGAAGGAAAGACGGATGGCAAGCGATTGCCCATATTTGAAAACAGTTGTTAGGTGGATGAACGAAAAAAAAGAACCTCTTTGAGGTGACCGTCATGGCGGAAATACCGTCTGATGAGCATTCTGATCTTCTCAAAACCGTTAATCATCTACTTGTCGTGAAACCACTTTCCTTTTCTCTGATATCTGCCTTGCTCCTCAGTGTGAGTTTGTTTTCCTGTGTCGGTAAAAAGAAATATCTAGCCGAAGTACAAGAGCGAGAAAGCCTGCAAGCTACCGCCAAAAAACTTCGCGTAGATCAGAGGGTGCTACAGAGTCAATATGATGCGTTGGAAACCAAAAGCGCCAATCAACAAGCCGAACTGGCATCCCTCAGTCAGGCCAAAACCAAGCTGGAAGGAGAACTCGGGCAGTTGAAAACTGAGAAAGCCAACCTTCAGCAAGAACTCGCCCAAGTGACCAACAAAGCCCTTTCCCAGAGTCAGCAAATGGATGCGGCCTTGCAAAGTAAGATCGCGGAATTGAATCGAAAACAAGCCTTGATTGACGAGTTGCAGGGAGCCATTGCCCAGCGAGACGCAGCCATGCAGAATCTCTTGTCCAAGATTGAAGGAGCCATTGCTCAGTACAGTGCGGATGAACTCAGTGTAGAATTGCGGGATGGGAAGGTGTACGTCGCTATGTCGGACAAACTGCTGTTCCAGTCTGGTAGTGCCTATGTCAACAAAGACGGGAAAGAAGCGCTGGGAAAACTGGCCGGAGTTCTACAGCGGGACAGTACCATCAAGATCATGGTAGAAGGCCATACTGACAATGTACCTTTGCGTTCTGGAGGAGCCTATAAGGACAATTGGGACCTCAGTGTGATTCGTGCTACTTCTGTCTTGCGCATCTTGACCAAAGATTACGACATCAATCCTAAGCAAATCACTGCTTCAGGCAAAGGCGATACCACGCCCAAAGCTACCAACGAAAGCCCGGAGGGGCGTGCGCTTAACCGACGAACCGAGATCATCATTGAGCCTCGACTGGATGAGATTTATCAGGTGATCAAAGCAAGAGAGTAGACAAGTTTCAGGGACCAAAGTGATCATTCGAATTGTATTCGGTCAATGCTTCAGAGGAAGGCTCTGAGTGCATGAGGGATCGCGCTGTACTTCGTCCATCTTTGCTTTCACTCTCGCAACAAGCCCCGATAGATCCCCGGTTTGGAATCGGGGATCAAGACCGCCCCGACGGCTTTGGTATAAAATTCTGCTGGACCTACGCCTCCGATGATTCCGTAGGCATAGCCTTCATCCTGTAAACTGTGGAGGGCCTGCAACAACAACTGCTTCCCGATTCCCCGTCCCCGAGCGATTTCTGCCACTCCGGTGGGACCAAAAAAACCTTTTGCGGTGGTTTCATAACAGGCAAAGCCGAGCAATTTCCCCTGTTCGATGGCGATCCAGCAGTTCACGGGTTGCCGCGAAAAACTGACCCCGACTTCACTGGCCCAATATTCGCTAAAGTGTTCCCGAACCCAGGCTTGAACCAGGTGTAGCTCCGGTACCAAGGCCCGACGATATTCGATCGGTCCTTGTAGCAGCGCAGGACGGGAAGGCAAGTCATACAATTTGACGAGCATATCACTCATGACGAATCAAGTAAAGGGTGGAACACATACTCGCTCAAGTAACGCATTTGCTCAATCTTTCTCTTCTTTTTTCCGTACCCTTACGAGCTTTATGGTGGAAATTGATCGGCGCAATACTTTGATGTATCTTTGAATTCTGCATAGACATCCACTCACATGAACGAAGATCCCAAGAACGAAAATGTTGATATTGAGGCAATTGCTGAAGAATTGATCGATTCTGATGGCAGCAAGCCCACGCCTGAACCCAAGTCTTCGGCTTCCCCTTCCTTCAAAACTCCCCGGCGAATTTTCCTGGGGGTGGTAGGATTGATTTCCTTGGTGGTCCTGGTCTTTTTGATTGTGGTTTCCACCGATCTGCCGCCCATGGATTTGATCGAGAATCCAGAAACGGATCTTTCCACTCAATTGATTTCCGCCGATGGGGTGGTCCTCCAAAAATATTATTCCATTGAAAATCGGGTAAATGTCGGCCTGAATGACATTTCCCCTCACGTGGTCAACGCCTTGATCGCGACCGAAGATGCTCGTTTTTATGGACACTCTGGCATTGACCCCAAGTCCTTCTTCACCATCCTCAAAGATGTCGTCTTGGGAGATGAAGTCCGGGGGGGCAGCACCATCACCATGCAGTTGTCCCGAAACCTGTATGACGAAGTGGGGAATCAGAACAAATACATCCGCAAGATCAAAGAATACTTGGTTTCTGCCTATATCGAACGCCGTTTTACCAAGCAGGAAGTGATGGAGGCCTATCTCAACACGGTCAACATTTACGGAACTTCTTACGGCATTGAAACCACTGCCAATCGCTTATTCGACAAATCCGCCAAAGACCTGACCATCGAGGAATCGGCTTTGGTGGTCGGAATGCTGAAAGGACAAGGGGTGTACAATCCCTTCCGCTACGTAGAGCGTACCCAAAATCGTCGAAACACCATCATCGATCAGATGATGAAATATGATTTCCTGAATCCTGAAGAACTCAACATAGACAGCATCAAGCAGATCCCATTAGAGGCTTCTTTGGCGGAGCAAGAGCAACAGCACGTCAAAGGATTGGCTCCCTATTTCCGGGAATATGTGCGGGAAGAGCTGAATGCATGGTGCAAAGAAAACGGCTACAACCTGTACACAGACGGATTGCGGGTGTACACCACGATAGATTCCCGCATGCAGACGCACGCAGAAACGGCCATGCGAGACCACCTTCGTGCGTTGCAAAAAGATTTTGATCGCATCGAAAAGCGAGGAGACCGCACCTTTGACAGTGATCCCTCAGTCCTGCTGGATATGAAGCGAAAATCCGAGCGGTACAAAAGTGCCAAGCGGGCCGGAAAGTCTCAGGCCGAGATTGACGCAGAGTTTCGCAAGAAAATTCCCATGCGGATTTTTACCTGGGGAGGAGAAGCAGATACCTTGATGAGTCCCAACGATTCCTTGCGGCATTATGGTCGATTCCTGGAGACCGGGATGATCTCCATTGATCCTACCAATGGACATATCAAGGCCTGGGTCGGTGGCATTGACTTCAAGCACTTCAAATACGACCACGTAGAGCAAGGGAAGCGCCAGGTGGGTTCGACTTTCAAACCCTTCGTGTATGGAGCGGCAGTCAACAACGGCTACACGCCCTGTGATCAGTTTCTCAACCAGCCCGTCGTATTTGACAATCCCGGAGGGGGGCGGTGGATTCCCAAAAACTCTGGCGGCGAAATCGGTGGCTTGATGACCTTGCGTCATGCGCTCGCCAATTCTGTCAACTTGGTTACTGCGCAGTTGATGAAGGAATTGAGCCCTCGGACGGTGGCCCAATTTGCCTACGACATGGGCATTCAGACGCAATTGGACGAAGTACCTGCTCTCTGTTTGGGAACCACAGACCTGAGCGTGATGGAATTGACTTCTGCTTATTGCACCTTCGCCAATCAGGGCGTGCGAACTCAACCGAAGTCCATCACCCGAATCGAAGACAAAAGTGGCAAAGTGCTCGCAACTTTTCCTGCCAATACCAAGGAAGTCATCACCCCCGAAAAAGCATTCCTGATCATTGAATTGCTGAAAGGGGTGGTAGATCAGGGAACGGCACAGCGACTGCGGTATCGGTATAAATTCCGCAATGAAATCGGCGGAAAAACCGGAACCACCCAGAACCAATCCGATGGTTGGTTTGTCGGAGTTACCCCAAAATTGGTGACCGGGGTATGGGTCGGAGCTTCCGATCGTCGGATTCGCTTCCGCTCCATCAAATATGGACAGGGAGCCAACATGTCTTTGCCCATCTTTGCGGAGTATATGCTCGATGTCTATGAAGACGGTCGGATCGGGATGGACATGGACCCATTTGAAAGACCAGGGGGATTCAGTGTGAATCTCAACTGCGAAACGACTGGGGTGAGTCCAGAAGAATCGGCCACTCCGGAGACGCCAAGCTCAGACGACTTCAACGAGTTTGAATAGGAAATCACTTTTTCCTCTCAAAAAAACTGCAGCATCAATCATTCGATGCTGCAGTTTTTGTATCAGGATGTGGCCGACTTACTCGACCAAATAGGCACCTTCTATGTAATACAACAGGCCAAATGGATCATGGCCCAGACGCAGAGTTCCGCCGAGGGTGACAATCTCATCCAACATGAACTCTTGATCATCATCTTTGAGGGTCAATTCAATGACGGATTCTCGGCCCGCCCCACCACAAAAAAAACAAGCGCTGAAAGGAAAAGCAGACAAAGCGTAGGCTTCACCTTCGGCATCAATGGGAATGATATATCCTTTGATCGTTACCTCTTTTGCGTCCAGGACCTTGATTTTGTCAGGAAAAACGGGCTGATAATACGCGTAGCCCAAACTCGAATCCATGACAGAGACGTAATCAAGGGCTTCCAACAATCTCCAATCAATCTTCTGCTGTGCCCAACTGGATTGGGGGAAGGATACCCATGCGCAGGTAGTCAGAAAAAAGATGATTCGGGGAAGAGAAGTACACATGGATCAAGGGGTTGAAATGGAAAGGAAGAGGAGAAAAAAGAGAGGGCAAAGCTACTATTTCCCTTCAAAAGTGTGTAATACAGAGAACGCGATCTGTTTCAGAATGTTGAAGCCCTGGGGCAATTTCAGCTTGTCCAATCGGAATTCTCTGTGATTGCCAACCTAACCAACACTCAACCAATGAATCGCATATTCCCCTTATTGGTGGGAGTAAGCCTGCTGGCTTCCTACCTCTCTGCTCAACCCCCTACTTTTCCCGAGGATTCTGTCTTTTTAGAGATCAATGACATTCGAGCGCGGGTGAATTTGGGCGGGGATCTGTTCTGGGATGGCCTGGGATTTGGGAAATTCGAAGTGCCCCAAGGAAGCGGTAAGAACGCGCTGTTTGCTACTCAGACCTGGATCGGAGGCCTGGATGAAAGCGGGCAACTCCGCATGGCCGGACAAACCTATCGTCAGTCAGGGAAAGACTTCTGGCCCGGACCAGCCGCAGACACCTACGATAGTGCCTATTTTGCTCGCTATGGCAAAGTATGGCGGATCAATGAAGACCAAATCCTGACGCACCAGACCCAATTCGATCAGCCGGGCTATCAAACCCCAGAGGACATCGCCACTTGGCCAGGCAATGGAGACTCCACCAATGGAGAACCCTGGCAATTGGCGCCTTTTTTTGATGCAAACAGCAATGGCGTGTACGAACCCGGAGAAGGGGATCATCCTGAATTTCCGGGCCAACAAGTGGTCTATCAACTCTACAGCGACGCTCAATTTCCCAATACGGAAACCATGGGAGAATCCTTGGGAGTGGATGTCCACCTCATGCTGTATGCCTATGATGCCCCCAATGATCCCGCTTTGGATCAGTCGGTCTTCCTTTCTCACCACATTGTCAACCGCTCGAATCAGCAATTGTCTGAACTCTATTTGGGAATATGGGAAGACATTGACTTGGGATTTTTTGCGGATGACTATATGGGGTGCGACAGCAGCTTGAACCTATACTATGGATACAACGCAGATTCCTTAGATAACCTCCCCAACGGATATGGAACCACGCCTCCCGTGATGGGAACGGCCTTTTTGAATCAGGATATGGCTCATTTTCGCCAATACCTGGGAGATTTCTCTGCCCAGGGGAATCCGCAAATAGCCGCACACTTCTATGGATATTTGCAGAATCTCTGGAAAGACAGCACCGTCCTGACCCTTGGGGGTACAGGCTACGGAGGAACGGTCCCGATCAATTATGTCTATCCTGGTGATCCTGCCGATACTTCTCAGTGGTCAGAAGGGACTGCTGGCCTATCTCCGGGAGATCGAAGGGGACTGGGATCTTGTGGTCCATTTACTCTCCCGGCTGGAGGAACACTTTGTGTAGATGTAGCCCTGATCTATGCCCGAGCAGATAGCGGAGACCAATTAGCGAGCTTGCCCTTATTACGAACCCGAACCCAGGAAATTCAAACATTTTACGAGGGAAACAAGACCGCCTGTGATCTGTACCCAGATCCGGTGATCAGCAACCTGGCCCAATCGCCTGTCCCTTTTCCTCTCCAAATCTTTCCCAACCCTACCAGCGACTGGATTCACATCCAACCCTCCGCAGCAGCAGGCAACTTGGAAATCATGGATCTCCAGGGAAAGCTGCTGCTCGCACGCAGGATTCAACCGAATCAAGGACAGCAGATCTCCCTCAAGGATTTCCCTGACGGTACCTATCTGCTGCGCTTCCAACAAGGTTTTGAGTATTATTCGGATAAATTGGTGAAGCGATAGTTCATCTTACGCCAAACCATGAAATCACGACCTAAGTGAGACTCAAAAAATAACTTGGACCTTTTCACTTGTTCTTTCGTCCCAGTTCTTCGTCAAAAAAAGCCTCCCTTGGCCCGCCAAAGTCGGTTTTTCTTCCTCGACCTGAAACGAAATAACCGCGCGAAAAGAGGAAGTT
>JBCCCJ010000093.1:0-9531 GCA_039033615.1 Bacteroidota bacterium | reverse complement strand
TTCTTGCTCGCTGCTGCGGCCAGTTGAGTCCGTGACCGTAACATCGACACGGTAGAGGATCAAAGATTGTTCCTCGCTGGCGGGGGTTGGGGGTGAATAAAGCTATGATTACCAGTACTCCTTATTCAGAATTCACGTTTTTTTAGATTCTCAAAAAGGAAGCCCTATATGAGTATCATGAAAATACTTCCTATCTGCATGATCATATGCTTACCCATGACTTTCCCATTGGCACAGAACATGACAATATCTGAAGCAGTTGCATACGCCAAAAAATTGCACGAAGTGCAAATCTTATCCGAAAAGGGAAGTCAATTGATGATTGAGCATATTACAGGAAAAATAGATTCTTCAACTGCCTTGCTCTACTTTTCTCCTCCAGTCGAACTTTCTGCCTCTTATCTCCTACGATTACTTGAAAAATTCTTCTGGGAAGATCATTACTATCGGCTTGGATTCACCTATACAAAAGGAATCTATTTCAATTGGGTTGAGCAACATGGCCGTTGGCCAGAAACCAAAGAAGAGATGGAAGAAATTCGCAGCCTAACTGCAGCTAGCTATTCTTCTTTTGATGGACAACAGATTGAAAACGCCATTCCTGATGAGGATGGATTCTCCTCAATCCCTAGAAAATATCTCAATACTCCCATCCCTTTGAGTCATCACCTCATCCATACCTACAGGAGCACTTTAGGGAAAACCTGTACTCGAACGTTGCGTGATCTTCTTCAAATAGGCATAATTGATTCTGTTGTTTTCCATGAAGTTCTTCCCGAAATCGGAACGGAATTCATATTTCTGGAAGCCCAAACAGTAGAACGAGCAGCTATCAGAACAGAGTTTTATGAAGAATATGAATCAAATAAAGCAAGAGAGCATGATTGGATCAAAGAATTGCAGCAAGCGGGAGTAATTTCAGCTGAGTCAAGTGCACATTTATTGGCTTATGAACCAACAAAACAACTCCGCAAGGGATTTGATATTCTCCCATATTGCAATCAATCACTCCTGCTTCCAAGTGAACAATTACCCAAAGAGCCTACTGAGCGGGTCGAGCGTATATTGGCATCATTTTCAGAATTGATTCCTGACTTCTCTTATCAAAATTTACAAATACTACGGTTGCAAGAATCAACAGAATGGAAAAGAGGTGGCGTAAAGAGACAAATTCAAGTCAATTTTGATTGCGAGAATCAAACATACGGAACCAGAGTACTTTGGGGCTATGCTACCAGCACTACATCGAACTGGAATGCCAAAGAATCTACCCCTTCACTTTGGGCCTCAGATTTTACGTCCTGTATCAACCGCTTTCTTTTGGATCAACAAGTTCCCTACCGGCTTTTCCCATTGGTGAAGCGAGGTGGGGACCATTCAAAAATTGAGGCTGAAGGATTCGTACTGCTCACGGAGTTCCAATGGGAGATTTGGAATAAAATGCCGGGAGAATATCTTCCCAAAGAAGAGAGTTTCGACCGTACCCTTTCCAGTTCGGCCATTTCTCAAACCTTAGCAGAGTATAAACGGATTGGTCTCTTTTCTCATCTGACAAAGGAAGAAATAGAAGAGGGGGATTCAGAGATTCGGTATCAACAAATCCACTCTCCGCTAGACCTTCTTAGATGTTACCCCAAAACCATAGTCAGCATCAACCCAGATTCTGAAGACTTTACCACCCCGTATAAACAAATCACACTAGCATTTTCTAACGCTTCCAAAGGGTATTTCCAGCCCTACAATATTGTTGATGAATTCGAAAAAAGCTGGGAGGCTGGAATGGATAGTTCGAAATTTGAATTCAGCCATCATGGAAACACTTTCTCTACCCAATTTCCAATTAGCGGAGATAGGTGGCACTGGGATTTATGCGACTTAATCGAGGAGGCCATCGAGGATAACGGTGTAGATATTCGTTTGGTTCAATGCTTATTTAATGGCTATGAAGTTGAGTACATGTTCCTGACTAAACAACAACATGAATCCCTTCTTGCCTTTAAAGCCAATTTATTTGAATCAGAGAGGGAGATTGGGAAGAAGGATAAATAACCGCATACAATTCTTCCAAGCCGCGGAATAAAGACTGGATATCCCCTCAAGGATAGAAAGTCGTCATAAAGCTGAGGAAATACTTGGTAGGTTTGAGGGACTGCTTTGCCAGATAAAAAAGCCGTCTACAAGCTCATTCTAATTTGATCTGTTTAACAATAAGAGGCTTCTCTCGCTTGCGAGTCCATCATCTCCTCGGCCTGGGAAGACCGAGGTACAATTGCCTCTTTTCACCGAAAAGCGGGTCGTTTTCCATTGAAAGGGAAAACGGGGTAGGTGCAGGAAAGGGTTCGCAAGTCCGATCATCATTCGATATTCATCATTCATCGGTTTTACATTTTCCATTTCACCCGCCTCGCATCCCCAGATGCGAATCCCCAAAGAAGCGCACTACAAGCCTGAGACACCATCCTTGCCAGCGGCAACAGACCTCTCTTTTCACCGAAAAGCGGGTCACTTTCCCTTGCAAAGGAAAACGGGGCGGTGCGGGAAAGGGTTCGCAAGTCCGATCATCATTCGATGTTCATCATTCATCGGTTCGATATTAAGAGGCGTTCCTCGCTTGCGAACTAATCATCCCCTCGGCCTGGGAAGACCGAGGTACTTACCAACGGCAAATCTAGCCTCTTTTCACCGAAAAGCGGGTCGTTTTCCCTTGGGAGGGAAAACGGGGCGGTGCGGGAAAGGGTTAGCAAGTCCATCCTCCCCTCGACCTAGAAGACCGAGGTCCAATTGCCTGCGGCAAATCTGACTTCTGACAACAAAGTGGTCTGACTTCTGTCTTCTCTTTACACCTTCCGCACCACCGCGTAATGCATCAGGTCGAGGAGCGAGGTTTTCGCAGGGGAATCGGGAAAGGTTTCCAATATGTCTTCGGCTTCTTTGACGTATTGGAGCATGACTTCCCGTGAATAGGACATGCCACCGTGTTCCTCGACGTAGTCGATGAGGTAGCGGACTTTCTTGGGGTTGGTATTGTGCCGCTTGACGATGTTGATCAGTTTGCGGCGCTCCGCCCAGCTGGCCCGGTTGAGCACGTGGATGAGCGGGAGGGTCAGCTTGCGCTCCTTGATGTCGATCGCGCGGGGCTTGCCGATTTCCTCTTCCCCATAGTCAAAAAGGTCATCCCGAATCTGGAAAGCAATCCCCAGCTTTTCCCCAAAGAGACGCATGCGTTCGATGACGTCGGAATTGTCGCTGGCACTGGCCGCTCCGGTTTCGCAACAAGAGGCGAACAAAGAGGCGGTTTTTTGACGAATGATCTCCAAATACACCGCTTCATCAATGTTCAGCTTGCGGGCTTTGTCCATTTGGAGCAATTCTCCTTCACTGATGAGCTTGACCGCAGAAGAAACGATTTTGAGCATTTTGTAGTCATCATGCTCTAGGGCCATCAGGAGGCCACGCGATAGCAAGAAATCGCCCACCAATACCGCTGCTTTGTTTTTCCAAAGGGCTTTGATGGAGAAAAAACCACGCCGCTTCTCCGAATCGTCCACCACATCGTCATGGACCAGGGTCGCAGTATGCAAGAGTTCGACCAAAGCGGCCCCCCGGTAGGTTTTGGGTTGAATTCCTCCCACCAAGTCAGCACTGAGCAGCACCAGCAGGGGACGCATTTGCTTACCCTTGCGCTTGAGCATATAGCGCGTAATGCGATCCATCAAGGCCACATCCGTTCGCATTGCCGAGCGGAAATAGCGGTCGAAATGCGCCAATTCAGTTTCGATCGGAGCCCGGATGGCTTTCAGGGTATTACTCATAGCAGTCGCAAAACTACACTTTTTCTTCGATAGTGCCCACCTAATCCAAAGTCAGGAAAGGCCAATTTTGTTTGGGGGAATGAAGGGAAAATCCGTACCTTTCCAACAAGCCATTTGTCCAAAACCTGCGTCTTAGGTATCAGGATCGACACACTGCATACTTGCTTTGGCCCCTATCTTCGAAAAGCCAAGTATTCTTCAATTGCTCAATTACTTTCCTGCCAGCATGAAACGAAGTCTTGCTGTCCTCATAACCATGGTTGGGATGGCTCAAGCCGTTGCTACCCATATTGTCGGGGCAGAACTCTACTACACTTGCACGGATTCCGCCACCCACGAATACAATCTTGAACTCAAGCTGTACCGAGACTGCTTTTTGGGTCAGGCGCCCTATGATCCCTCTATTTGGCTGTTCATCTTCGAAGCCGATTCCCCTCAGAATCTGGTGCAGACTGTCAATATACAGGTACCACCTTTCACTCCAGAGATTCAACCCAACGATTGGGGCCCTTGTGTGGGCGTGACGCCTGACATTTGTGTGGAGGAAGGCACCTATAAATTGATCCTCAATTTGCCCCCTCTCGCTGGAGGCTACGACATTGCCTGGTCGCGTTGTTGTCGAAATTCCGCCATCACCAATCTCGCCAACCCACTAGAGGAAGGCGTGAGTTACCTCGCCCACGTCCCTGATCCAGGTCTGGCAGATTGCAATTCCATGCCCATTTTTGATCAGGTTCCCCCGGTATTTCTGTGTGCAGATCAACCCTTTAACTTTGACCACTCAGCCACCGATCCAGACGGGGATTCTTTGGTGTACCTCTTGACCGATCCCTATACCGGCACCAACTTCCAAGGGCTGGGTGCAGGCAACCCCAATGTAGGCGGCAATCCTCCCGTGGTAGACCCAGTAAACAATCCCATGGGACCACCGAACTATAATACCGTCATTTTTGGTCCGGGCTATAGCTTCACTGACCCTTTTGGCTCCGGAAATTTCAACCTTGACCCCACCACCGGTTTCATCAGTGTCACCCCCAATCAGGTAGGCATTTATGTGTTTGCGATTTCGGTCTTCGAATATCGAAACGGGCAGCTACTCAGCGAAAACCGCAGGGACTTTCAGATTCACGTCCTCGATTGTTTGCCTCAGGGTGCGCCTCCAGAAATTGACCACGACCTCACCGGCACCAATCACAGCAACGATACCATCTTTGTGGAAGCGGGAACTGCCTTTTGCTATGACGTTACCATCCAGGACAGCGTGGTTTCTGATAGCCTGATCGGTTTTACAGTCAGTGCAGAGTTTGGGAATGGGAACGTCATTCCGCCCGTAGCGACCTTCACCTCCACGGGTATCAATCCCATTCAGGGGCAGGTGTGCTGGACCCCGGCTTGTGAATACAGCGGTGAAGTCATTCCCCTGGTTCTTGGCGCTTATGACAATGGCGATTGTGAAAATGTCGGCAACGGCTTTGACACGGTGTACATCGCGGTGACTCCTCCCCCGAATTCTCCTCCCTTGATCACGCCTGACTATACCGGGCTGACCTTGAATGGAGATACCATCGTGATTTCCGCCGAGGACGAATTGTGTTTTGATTTCACGGTCAATGATCCTGAACTGGACAGTCTGGAGGTCTTCCCGATCAGTCCGATCTTCTCCGATCCCGACAATCCGCCTACGCTCACCTTCTCAGGTACCAGTCCAATAACAGGCGAAATTTGCTGGACCCCAGACTGTGATCTGGAAGGGCAACTGGTCGAACTGACCTTTGGTGCCCAGGATTTTCACGTTTGTGCTGACAACCTGAGTGATCAAAGCACCATTTATGTCCAGATCGAAATTCCCCCCAATGATCCACCAGGCATCAACACCGATCTCAATGGGAATGTCTTCAGCAATGACACCATTTTCGTTTTTGCGCAGGAAGATCTGTGTTTCGATTTCACCGGGACTGATCCCGATATCGCGGATGATCTGACGGTCTTCACCATCGGAGGCGTCTTTAACGGACCTGCTCCTCCGACCTTGACGGTCAATGGGACCAATCCGCTCCAAGGTCAACTCTGCTGGACTCCCGATTGTCAATATGAAAATCAAGTGGTTCCATTGATCTTTGGGGTAGAAGACCCCGGAGCCTGCTCCAACATTGGCCAGGCTTTGGATACCGTGTATGTGGCGGTGGCAGTTCCTCCCAATGATCCTCCCCAAATTGACCATGATCTCACAGGGACTGTGTTCAGCAATGATACCATTTTCACCACGGCACTGAGCAGCTTTTGCTATACCATCACGGCCGATGATCCCAATGGCGCAGATTTGCTGAATGCTTTTACCGTGAGTCCGATATTTGGCCTTGGAAACGGACCGACCTTTACCCCAAGCGGCACCAATCCGGTCAGTGGACAAGTGTGCTGGGCACCCGATTGCGATTTCTCAGGCCAAACCTTCAACCTGATCGTAGGCGTAGGAGACGATGCAGAATGTTCCGCCCAGGCCAATGCTTTCGATACGGTGGTGGTCGTGATTGCTGCTCCGCCGAATGATCCGCCGGCAATCGCCCCTGACTTTGGGAATCTGGTGAGCTCAGGAGACAGCATTTTTGTAGATGCTAACGAAGCCTTTTGCTTTACCCTGGATTTCTCCGACATCAATCTGGCCGATAGTCTGATAGCCTTTCCAGTCAGTCCGATCTTCAGCGGAACCAATGCCGCTGATTTCACCTACACCGGAGTCAATCCCCTCATCGGCCAAATCTGCTGGACCCCGGCTTGTGAAAATGAAGGCGAGGTAATCCCGTTTGTGGTGGGTGTCGAAGACAACGGCAATTGCGAAAATATTCTCCAAGCGTTTGATACGGTCTACGTGGTCATCAACGATCCGATTACCCTGCCGCCCATCGTCGGACATGATCTCAGCAATCTCCCAAACGTAGCAGGCGACACCATTTACATCGAAATCAATGACGATGTGTGTTATGAGTTCTTCATCGCTGATCAGAGCAATTCTGGGGGAATCACGTATGAGCATGACTTTCAGAACATCTTCGGACTGACCCTCAACCTGACCGATGTCAACGTCATTGTCCGCAATGACTCGATTCTGGGAGAGATTTGTTTCGAATCGGACTGTTCCAATGGTGGTAGCCTGTACCGCAGCATCATCACCGGAATCGACGAAGAACCCTGTCCCCCGTTCAAAACGGCCAGCGACACCGTTTACATCAAAGTCAATACGGAATTCATGTCTTGGGCAGGGGCTGACACCTTTTTCTGCGAAGGCTCCGGGGGGGTACAGTTGAATGTAACGCCCATTGGCGGCACCGCGCCCTATTATTACCAGTGGTACTGCTCCAATCCCGGCAATTGCGGCTTTTCCAATGGAAATGGCAACATTCAGAATCCTGTCGCCAACCCCACCGATACCACGACCTACTTCGTCCAAGTGACCGACGCCAATGGCTGTACCAGTGAATTTGACGACGTGGTGGTCAACGTCCACAAACTGCCGATTGCAGATGCCGGACCAGATCAGGAAATCTGCGAAGGGACCGGAGGACTCAATCTCTTCTGTACCGTTATCAATCCCCTAGAAGCGCCTGGCCCTTACACTTACCGCTGGCTCCCGGCAGCAGGTTTGAATGATTCCACCATCGTAGATCCGTTTGCCACCCCAGATACCACCACGATTTACACCGTCATCGTTACCTCGACCAACGGCTGTAGCAGCGACAACACAACGCTCAATCCCTTGAGTACCATAGTGGTCACCGTCAAAGAAAGTCCGGTAGCGGAAGCCGGGCCTGAATTGGAAGTGTGCGAAGGCGATTCCGCTCAACTCTTGGGCTTTGCCAATCGAGCCGGACCAACGTACGAATACATCTGGACGCCTTCTCATGGACTGAGTGATTCTTCCGCCCAGAACCCCATTGCATCCCCTGATTTCACCACCAATTACACCCTAGTGGTCTGGTCGAATGGGTGCCGTTCTTTGGGAGACAGCACAACGGTGGTGGTCCATACGACTCCGACGGTGAATCCCGGCCTGAACTACGAAGTCTGCGGGGGAGATTCCATTCAGTTGAATGGCGTAGTAGGCGGCGATCCCGACGCCACCGAATACAGCGTCAGTTGGAGTCCACCCATTGGGCTGGATGATCCGAGCAGCTATTTTCCCATGGCGAGTCCGCCCGCTAGTACGACCTATACCCTCCGTGCGGAATCCAATTTTGGGTGTGGCAGCGAAACCCAGGATGTCACCGTTTCGGTCATTCCAGCTCCGGTTCCTACGGTCAGTCCGGATACCTTCTTGTGTGAAGGCGACACCTTATGGTTGCTCGGCACCCACAACATTGTCGGTGGGCCCTTGCCTCCCAACCAACCCGTTTTTTATGAATGGTCGCCACCAGACGGGATTTCCGATCTCTTTGGTGCGACGCCTTATGTGGTGCCAGATCGCAATACGATTTACACCCTCGCTGTTTCTTCTGGGTCTTGTACCAATGCGACAGCTATCCAGGTAGATGTCCTCCCCAAGCCCCAGGCGATTGTGGCTGCGGATACCTTGCTGGCCTGCGAAGGGGATAGCATCCAATTGTATGGCAGCGGAGGGCAGGGAAATGCCACCTATACCTGGGAGCCACCTCTGGGACTCAACAATCCGATGGAACCCTCTCCCCTGGCCGCGCCAGCCGTTAGCACGACCTATGTCTTGCGGGTGGATGAAGGGATCTGCTCAGACACCGCTAGTTTGACCCTGTCAATCAATCCAGGTCCAGAGATCGACTATTTTGCTTCAGCAACGGAAGGCTGCGCAGAGTTGACGGTTCATTTCCTGGAGAACACCCAAGATGCCACTGCCTACATTTGGGATTTGGGGGATGGCACCACCGTTCGCAACGAAGCGGCACCGATTCACACCTATCCCAATCCGGGTTTGTATCCGGTTACCCTCACCGCCATCGGTACCGGAGGCTGTGAAGCCAGTGCCCAACCCTTGAGCATCGAAGTATTTGAACCAGGGATCGCGGCAGCGACCAGCTTGCCGGAAGTCGGTGCGGGCATCTTGCCTTTACCCAATGCAGAGGTCCAATTCACCGATGCCTCCACGGATGCGCAGAGTTGGTTTTGGGACTTTGGGGACGGTGGATTTGCTGACCAACCCAACCCCACGCACGTATATCAATCGCCAGGGAGTTATACCGTTACCCTAACCATCACAGATCGAGGCGGGTGTATAGATGAGTATGTCCTGGGACCGTTCGAAGTGGCCCAACCTGATGTCCTCATCCCCAATGTATTCTCCCCCAACCAAGACGGGATCAATGATCAGTTTCTGGTCCGCTACACGGGCAAAGAAAGCTTCTATATGGAGGTCTTTGACCGCTGGGGCAGACAGGCATTTGCAGGGACCACCTCTCCGAGTCAAGGCTGGAATGGCATCACGCCTAGTGGAGGTGAAGCTTCGGAAGGGGTGTACTACTATCTGGTGCGAATTGGGGAGCAAAGTTATACCGGTCCATTGACCTTACTCCGTTGATTGGTTGGTGCCGGGAGTTGAATAGGACTGGCTGGCATCATCCACAACCAGCACCCAATCTGGCCCGCCCATGCCTAATTTTCATTCGCGTAACTAGCTTCTTTGAATTTGAATCTTAGAGGGAAATCAAGCAAGTTGACTGCCTGAGGAAATACGCCAGTTGCGCTTACTCGCTCAATA
>JBCCCJ010000092.1:0-9579 GCA_039033615.1 Bacteroidota bacterium | reverse complement strand
CTTGGTAGAAACAGATGTCCTGCTGAAAAAAGCAGGCGCATCGCGACTGTCATCTACTGGGAGGTTCTCTGTTAGGAAATAGACCTATACCCGGCGATAGGCTTTTTCGTATCTTTGGGCGAAGAAACTCTGAACTATGCATCGCTTCCATTTGGGAACAAACAATCAGGTTTGGCTGTGGCTCTTAGGAATGGCTTTGCTGGCCATCGGTTGTGAAAATTCGCAACGTCGGAAGCTGGTGGAATCGGCTCCTTTGATCACCCAATCTTATCTGGACGATCAAGGGCGACAAATTCGCTTGCCAGGCGCTCCAGAGACGGTCATTTCTTTGGCGCCCAATCTGACAGAAATGATTTTCTCGATCGGAGCGGGAGATCGCCTGGTGGCCCGTTCGCAAGCCTGCGACTTTCCCCCAGAAGTCGAATACATCCCTGAAGTCACGACCTATCCAAACCTAGACCTGGAACAACTTCAGGCGACAGGAGGAGAACTGATGGTAGCAACGGATGAAATCTTCACGCCGGAAGACATTCGCCAGATGGAGCGCACCAACATCCCCATTTATCTGCAATCCTATCGCTCCCTGACGGACGTCTATCGTTGTATGCGGGATTTGGGCAAATTATTGGGGCAAGAATCACAGGCCAATCAGGTGGCGGACTCCCTCGCCATGCTGGAGCAGCGGGTCCTTGACTCTACCGCCAATCAAATCAAGTATCGGACCCTCATTCTCATCAGCAATGATCCGCTCAAAGTGGTGGGGGGGACTGGATTCCTAAATGAATTGATCGAAAAGGCCGGAGGAACCAACGTTTTTGGGCCGATGGACGAACCCTATCCTACCGTAACGGTAGAGGCGATTCTGAAAGCGGAGCCAGAATTTCTGATTCTTCCCAGCAAGGACGACCAGATTTATGCCGACCTGCTGGTGCAATATCCGCTGCTGTACAATACGCCTGCGGACGTGTATAAGCAGGTGCATGTGATCGATCCAGATTTGCTGTATCGACCTGGGCCGCGCATGCTCGAAGGTTTGTTGGAGATGACCCACATTCTCCATACCCAACTCAATCCCCAGATTTTTCTGAATGAATGATCGCCTGCGACAGCGTGTTGGTGCCTTGCTGTTGTTGGGCCTGGTGGCTGGCAGCCTGTTGGCGGGGCTCCACACGGGGAGCTATGAGTTGACAACGGCAGAGATTGTCGATATCCTCCTCGGAAACGAACATCCTCAAACCCGCGTCGTGCTGGAATTGCGATTGCCTCGCAGCCTGCTGGCCATTTTGGTAGGAGCGATCCTGAGTCTGGGCGGCTTTTTCATGCAAGCCCTGATCAAAAATCCTCTGGCGGACCCCTACATCATGGGCCTGACTTCTGGAGCGGGCCTGGGCGTGAATCTGGTGATCCTGGGGATCATTCCGATGGTGGGATTGACTGCCTGGACCTTTCCCATCGCCGCAGCCCTTGGCGGGATGGCGAGCTTGACGTTGTTGGCGGTACTCGGATTTCGAGCAATGTATGAGGACAATGCCCGTCTGCTGATCGCAGGGGTCGCGGTAGCCTCTATTGGAACCGCCCTGACAGGTATCTTGATTTATCGCTTTGCAGATACTGATCAGGTGCGTCAGATGGTCTTCTGGGCCTTTGGGAGCCTGGGACGAGCTGACTGGCAGGCGGTAGGGGTGAGCAGTCTGTTGTTGTTGATCGGCCTGGGCGTAGGCTGGTGGCAGGGGCGTCGCCTGGATGTGCTGGTGATGGGAGATACACAAGCCATGAGCTTGGGGCTGTCCGTGACTCGTTTCAAATGGCTGCTACTGGTGCTTTGCTCAATAGTTGTAGGCGGCAGTGTGGCCTTCACTGGTCCCATTGGATTTGTGGGGATGATGATTCCCCATTTTACCCGGGCCTTGTTTGGGGGCAACCATCGGGTCAACCTCATTCTGGGGGCCTTGCTAGGTGGAAGCTACCTCTGCTGGTGTGATTTGCTGACGCGATGGGTCCTGCCTCCCGCTGGGGTGCCGATTGGGATCATCACGGCGATTCTAGGGGTGCCTTTCTTCCTCTATTTGCTGTATTCGCCCCGGAGTCAACTGTAGAGAAATCCAGATTGCTGGGGGGGCAGAGGTCGGAATCGCTCAAAGCTGATCCTGTCAGATTTCCTCCTTTGCAAAAAGCGAATTTCTCGCAACATCGTGGTTTCGCATCTCGATTCTCCCTCTCTATCAGCGTCTTCTGCCATTTTCCCGACTTGTCCGGTCATTTTGCTGGGGTAGATCATTGCCTCGGCTGGATCAATGGTTTGCAAAATGCGGATTTGGCCCAGACGGATTGTGCAAAAACCTTACATGCTATTGACTTAATCAATTGCTTTTCAATGGATTGGGGCACTCTTTATGGTTCCAAAGGCGAAACCGTCCATTCACCTGAACATATCTCCGTTCAGGTCTTTTTCTTCCCGGTTGGCGAATGATTCAGACCTTTTTCGCTACCAAGTCGTGTAATTGGTATCAACAAACACGTCATCTCTATACACAAACATTCTTCCAATGAAAAAACTAAGCCTTACTTTCATCGCTACCTTGTTCGTTCTTTCGCTCACTGCCCAAACTACTTATTTGACCACCGGAGACGGAACTGGCATTTGGTCTGACCCCAATAGCTGGAAAGTGGCTAGCGAAGAAAGTGGCCCGGCTGGTCCTCCTACCGCCAACGATCACGTGATCATCAGCCACAGCCTGACTCATTTTGCCAAAGACGGCTACACCCATGCCGGAAACGTGGCCATCATGAAAGGCGCTTCTTACGAAATTATCAGCGGATTTGATTCCGAAGCCAAATATGTATTTGCGGGGGAAACCTTCGAAGTAGAAGGAAGCCTATTAACCACCGCAGATTTTCAGCACCAACTCGCAGACGGCAACGGCAACCTGGTGCTGCACCCCACTTCCATGGCCTACTTCGGCGACGATGTCATCTTGGAAGGCAATGGCGGGGTCATCCTCAATAACAGCAACTGTGGTTCTGCGAAAGCCTTGAACGATGTGTGCTACAAGGGAGTCGGCACCTTCGTCTGTGGCACTGGCAACTTTGTCGTGGGCAATGAACTTCGTGCCTGGAATACCGAAGGCAAAGAATTGACCAGCGCTGGGCAAGCGCAGCAGCACATCGCCGCTCGCACCTGCGCCAACTTCTCTTTCTTCTCCAACGCCCAATCTTGCACCACCGATGAGTCGCTCTTGAGTGGACAGTTGCAATTTCGCCTGTTGTCCTTCGAAGCGCGTCAGGTACGCAGCCAAATCGAATTGCGCTGGAATACCGAAAATGAAGTCATCAACGAAACTTACATCGTAGAACGTTCCCTGGACGGCACCTTGTTTGAGCCCGTAGGAGAAGCCAATGCCAAAGGAACCCTCGGTACCGTTGCGGAATACCAACTGAAAGACATGACTCCTGCCAACGGAACCATCTTCTACCGCCTGAAGCAAACGTTGGCTGACGGAAGTTTCCAGTACTCTTCTACCGTGAAAGTAGAACAGCAGATCCTCGGACAGAGCTTGAATGTGTTCCCCAACCCAACTACTGGACCCCAGGTGATGCTCCAAAGCCAAGGATTTGCGGCAGGAGAAACCGTCCAAGTCGAAATCAGATCTCTGCTGGGACAAAGCGTGGTAGATCGCAGCATTCCCACCGACCGGACTGGAGTTTTGCAGCATGACTTGCAACACAACCTTCAGCCAGGTACCTACATTCTGACCGTCAAAGGAAAGACTCAGCAAGTATCTAGCCTGTTGGAGGTACGCTAAGACCATGTTTGGGAAGCTAATTTTCTCGGAAATTCCCCGTTTTAAGAACCTGAACTGCGCACTTTCTCCTCAAAATAGCCCGCTATTCTTCGTCGAAATTGCTTGCCAGAACCTCAAATCAGGAAATTTCTTTAGTAAATTTCCTATCCCAAACATGGTCTAATCATTCGGAAGAAAGGATCTGGAGATGATCCCCAAGATAACGTAAGCACTTATTTAGCCAACAATTCAGCAAAGGCCGCCATCCGATTGGATAGCGGCCTTTTTGTATCGGATCAGCAGGAAGTATCAGCCGATCTTGAAAGGTGGCATACCAGCGAGAAGTTCACCGCCGTTGCCACTCACATCAAAATTGGGGCGCTGCAATTCGCGCTTCATGCTTTTGTTGATGGAGTTGTAGAGGTCCTCGTAGGAGCCGTTGAAGCCCCCGTCTTTCCAAGCACGCAGCAAGTAGCTGGTGAAGAGCCCGTTATGATCTCCATCTTTGGACTGTTGGTTGTCCTGACAGCCGGAGAATAAGATGATGCTGGCCTTGGGCTCTGGTACTTCTTTGGGGATGCTATCGAAAATTTGCTGGTAGTACTGCTTGTTGGATCGAACGGCGTCCGCGGCTCGTTCTTTAGGCAAAAATCGGAAGCGCTCATTCATCGCTGGGTCCATGTCTTCCCGAGGACCTTCTCCAAACATCCCACCGCTTTCTTCGCCGGGAGCACGAGATACGGTTCCACTGTGGCAGCTATCGGAAACAATGACAATTTTGACACCTGCCTGGAATTTGCCCCACAGCATGCGCAATTCGTCATCGATCAATTGAGAATCATACAGACACCAAGTCTCGTCGTATCCATCGTCTTCATCACCGGAGCGATCCTTGAAATAGGAGCCATGTCCGGCATAGGAAACCAAAAAGGTATCATTGGGCTGAAGCACCTTGGCTGCATCCTTGATGGTGGTAATGACTGCCTTGCGGGTCGCATTGAACGTCAACAACATGTTGGTAGTGAAGCCTTGAGAAGCGGCAATCTTTTGCATCGAACGCGCATCAGCTTCACAGGCCAGCAGTTTGCCATCGGTGCCGTAGTGATTCTTGTCTACGATATTGACACCAATGTGAAGAGAAATTCCTTTGGACATGGGTTGATGAGGATTAAATGAGAAGTGGGAAGGAAGAGGTCGAAATTTGGGAATGGTATGCCATTTGGCTAGGTTTCTCCCGAAAAAAGGAATATTACAAAGCATTGATCGAACATCCAAGCTAGTACTCACGCATGTTCGGCCTATCTGCACGCTCAATCAGTTCTCCGCCATTTGGAAAACCTCTTGTTGGACGAAACAGTATGATCACATATCAACACAACCCATTCTGTCCATCCTTTACATGCCCACCGCTATGAGACCATTTTTCCTCTCTCTCTTTGTATTGACCCTGACGTTATTTTCCTGTAAGGTGACCAAAAAAGCCTATGAGTCAGGAGATTATGAGACAGCCGTTTTCAATTCGATCGAGCGGCTCCGCAAGTCCCCCAACAACAAAAAATCCCGCGAAACGCTGAAGTTGGCGTATCCAGAATTGGTCGAAACCTTGCTGGACCAGGTCGCGCAGGAAAGTCGCAGCTCCAATCCCCTTCGGTATGAGCGAATGGCCGATCACTATGATCTCTTGAATAAGATCCACGATGAAATCCGTCGTTCTCCTGCTGCGAAGAAGGTGATCACCAACCCCCGCTTTTTTGGAAGCGAATATGCGGAAGCTACCCAGCGTTCTGCCGAAGCACGCTATGCGCTTGGGAAGCAGGAACTCGACCGCGGACGGCAGGGGGATCGGGAAAGCGCTAAGGAAGCCTATTATCACTTCGCCAAAGCTCAGGAATGGCAACCAGGCTATCGGGATGCCGCCGACCAGCAAATGGAAGCCCTCGATTATGCGACCATTCTGATCCAGATTGAGTCCATCCCGATGCACTCCCGCGCCTTGCAGTTGTCCAATGAGTTCTTCGAAAACCAATTGGCAGAATACATCGCTTCCGCTCCTTTCAGTCCTTTTGTTCGCTTTTTGGTCCCAGGGGAAGCCAGTCGATTGAATCGGCAGCCAGACCAGATTTTACAAATGACCTTCGATGATTTTGTGGTGGGGCAGGCGTATGTGAAAGAAACGGTCTCTGAGCGCTTGCGGGACAGCGTGGTCGTCGGCGAGGTGGAAATCAAGGAAGATTCCGTCGCGGATGTGTATGGCACGGTGGAGGCAAAGGTGCACCGCTTTCACAAGGAGATTTCTTCCCGTGGATTGCTGGACTTTCGGGTACTGGATGCCAGAAGTGGCGCGGTTATTACCCAGCAGAAATTCCCCGGAACCTTCATCTGGGTAGATCGCTGGGGGTACTATCAGGGAGACAAACGAGCTTTGGATGAAGAAGATCAGCAGTACATGCGCAAGAATCGGGAATTGCCCAATCCACCCCCACAGGATTTGTTCATTGAGTTTACCCGGCCCATTTTCTCCCAGGTGACCAACTTTGTCGGGAATTATTACCAGAATTACTAGAAAGATTCATGGAAACATACAACCGACCGCGTCTCGAAGGCTCGGTCGGTTGTTCCGTAAGAAGCATGTGGCTACTTTATTCCTCGCCCTTGAATCGCTCCCGAAGAACAACTGGTTCTGGTCCCCCTTTCCGAAGCCGATTGTTCAGAATCTCGACCCCGAATGCAAAGGCCATGGCAAAGTAGATGTAGCCCTTGTCCACGTGCTGCTCAAAGCCTTCGGCAATCAGCATAAAGCCAATCAACAACAAAAAGGAAAGCGCCAACATCTTCATCGTTGGGCGACGGTTGATGAAATCGCTGATGGGTTTGGCGGCGATGAGCATGATGCCAAGGGAGATGACAACGGCGGCGATCATGATCTCCACGTGCTTGGCTAAGCCCACTGCTGTGAGGATGGAATCGAAGGAAAAGACAATGTCTAGCACCACAATCTGGGCAATGACTCCCGCAAAGGATTGTGCGCCTTTGGGATTGTCTGCATCGTGATGGCCTTCCAACTTCTGGTGCATTTCGCTGATGGTCTTCACCATGAGAAACAAACCTCCTGCGATCAGAATGATGTCTCGCCAGCTCAGTTCGAAGGGATGATGTCCGGCAGAGTCCATAACCTGCGAAATCACCAATACCGGATCAGTGAGCTGCACAATCCAGTTGATCGAGAGGAGCAAGGCTATCCGAAAGCCAAGGGCGGCAATCAAGCCAAGCGTACGGGCGCGGCCTTGCTGGTGCTCAGGTAGTTTGGCTGCGACAATTGATATGAACACGATGTTGTCAATCCCCAGGATGATCTCCATGAGGGTCAGCGTAAACAAGCTGATCAGACCGTCGGTGGTGAAGAAAATATCCATGCGACAAAGATAGGGGAATTGTTAGGCGAGTTGGAGGAGCTGCTGAACCATTTGTTGCCATTCTTCTCGCAAGCTCACCTTTGGTCGAATTTTCCCTGCTTTTCGGTACCAATAGTCCGCGTTCCAGGTATCTCCTTCCTTGCGATGCAGATAGGCATGTACCCAGGAGCCTGCCTGACTATGGTCCTCTTGGGCGAGGTCATGGGCTTGGTCCCAATCTTCTTGGGCATCCCACCACAAGGCTTGCAAGGCCGAAGTCAAAGCGCTTGGCGGGCTCGAATCTTCCAGACTTTGTTGAAAAGTATCCCAATTCATGCCGGAAAGATATGCACATCAGGCGGTTAGCGTTCAGATTGTGGATAAATATTGGCCGGAAAATACTAGCTTTGATTTTGAGCTTGAGGCAGGCACCTATGATTACCCAAAAACGGAACCAACTCGAACAATTTGTGTCACATGGACAGGCCCTCTTTGAGGGAAGAGATTTTGAGGCGTCTTACCAGCAATTGAGTCTGGCCGTCTTTCTGCTAGAAGAAGAAGGCGCTCTGGAATGGTTGGGGGAAGAAGAGGGGGCAAAGGTATATCTGCTGCGTGGCTCGGCATTGCTACACGAACATGGGGATCAGGCCTATCACGATCCAGACCTGTTTCAGCAAGTGTTGGAAGATTTCGAGACGGCCATAGACCTACAGCCCGATCAATCTACCTACTATGTGTTGCGGGGGCGTTTGTTCCTCAATTGTAAGTATGCCAACTATCTCTTTGAAGCCAAATCTGATTTTTCTCAGGCATTGGGCCTCCAACCCAATGACCTGACAGCCCTCAAACTGATGGGAGACGTTCTCAGTCGGTTGGGTGAATATGATCGGGCGATCTATTACCTGTCTCGGGTCTTAGAGGCCCAACCGGACAAAGAAGTGTATTTGCTGCGTGGCTTGAGCTATTTTCGCCAGTCTGCGCCGGATTTGGCTGCTGCTGCCGCGGATTTTGGGCAGGCTCAGCAGTGGTTTCCACGCTTGGAGGAGCTGTATTTGTGGCGGGCCCAATGCTTTCAAGAGCTAGGCGAGACGCAGGCAGCCTTGGAGGAATATGATCGTCTGCTCAGCTTTTCTACGCAAAAGGCAGGTTACTACATCGACCGGGGAGTGATTCGGGCTGCATCGGACCCACAGGGCGCGTTGGATGATTATTCAAAGGCCCTGGCCCTAGAAGCTCACCCGCTGGCCTTCAACAACCGGGCGGTCATGCTCCGCCAACAAGGGAATTACGAAGCTGCCATTGCGGATGCCCAGGCAGCTTTGGCTACCGACCCTACCTATTCCATTGCCTATGCGACCCTGGCAGAAATTTATGCCGAAATAGAGGAGCGTAGCGCGATGTACCATTATCCGCAACTGGCGGTGAAGCACTATTACGAAGATCCGATGCGCCTCTTGGAGGAACCGGTTTTCAAGCCTTATCATCAAGATGAGGAATTTCGCGTGCTATTGATGCCACAAAAATAGGCGCACAAAGAAGGCGCATGGAGCCTTGACGAGGTCTGTCGGGGAAATTTTCTTCCTGTCTAAGACCATTTCACGCCTTACTTCCCCTAAATCACCAAGTCAGGCTGATCTACCATCGAGAGACGGGTAGCAGGAGATAGGGCGGTGAGTTGTTTCTGAACGGCTTCTAGCTCCTCGGCCCGCTTGCTTTTGATCACAAAAGAGAGATCCAATCCTTCCTCCATGGTGTCCATGCGTTTCAGTTCCACATAGGACAACTGATCTTGGAGGATATCCAGCACGGGGGTCAATTCTGTGAGATCGGTTCGGACGTTGAGGAAGATTTTGTCCTCCTGCTTGATGGCGATTCGGCCTGCCACCAACTGGTTGAGGAAGAGGATGCCGATGATGACCGCAAATGCCACGATGGCGATGAGGGGCTGATTAGCTCCGGTAGAAAGGCCAATGCCGATGACCAAAAAGAGGTAGGTCAATTCCTCGGGGTCTTTGATGGCGGCTCGGAAACGAACGATAGAAAGCGCACCGACCAAGCCCAGAGACAGCGCGATAGAAGACTTGACGATGGTGATGATCAGCATGGTCGAGAGTCCCAGCAGCAAGAAGTTTGAGGCAAATCTGGCGCGGTTGGATACTGCATTGGCAAAGCGGACGTAGTACAGCCGAAGTAGTATGCATAAGATCGCAGCTACCCCAATGTTGATGAGGAACTCGCTGAGATTGATCGACTGAGAAAATTCTTCCAGGTAGGATTCAAATACGCCCATGGCACAAGGATTCGCGGCCTCAAATCAGTCAGCAAAGGTAGAGATAAGCCGCAAAACTCCAAAGTGCCAGGAAAGGCTTAAGAAGCGGTCTTTTCGGTTCGCATCTGCCGAACTT
>JBCCCJ010000091.1:0-9690 GCA_039033615.1 Bacteroidota bacterium | reverse complement strand
ATTCGCATCGCTTCGCTACACTTGACCGTCGAGGTGGATGAGGTCCATCAGCTTGTGATCCAAAACGATCTTTCTCCTTTGGAAGCAGGAAAGCCGTTGGAGCCATTTGGGCCATTTCCCAAATTGGGGAGCAATTGGTATCTGGGTTCAGAAGAAGTATTCTCTAAATCCATTTCTACGCTGAATGTCCACCTAGAATGGGCTGGCCTGCCAGGAAATGGCAGCCTCAGCGATTTGCAGAAGCACTATCTGGGCTATTTGGAATCAGGTGCTGCTGGGCCTTCTCTAACCTATCAAGCGAAGATCCAACTTCGAGACAAAACAGATCCCGCAGGCTGGAAAACGCTCAAGCTTGATCAAGCCTTATTCGAAGAGATCTATATGCTTTCTGGGATGGAATCTCTGACAGGCATACCGACGGGAGAATTGAATCAGTTTGACCCTTCGGTAGCCCGGGGATTTCTGCGCCTTCAATTGAATGGACAGGCAGAGGCATTTTTTCACGCTGCCTACCCTCAAAAGCTGGCCCTGCAGACCCTGGCCGCTTCCAAGGACCCTGGTAAAAAAGAATTTGTCTTGGGGGCCATCTATCGAGATGGAGGAGGAACGGTATATGATGCGTACGAAAGCAGTTCCAACAAAGACACTTTTGCGACCTACTTTGCTGCCGCTATCAACGAGCCCTATACCCCGCAACTCCAGCGGTGCTACCTCAGTTATACCGCCACTTCCCAACCCGATGCTGATGCTTGGTATCAATTGGATGCATTTGAGGGCTTTGTTCCACTCGGTTCCTTCATAGAAACCCATTCGCCTACCCAACTGGCTCATTGGTTGCCCCAGCATCGGGACGAGGGCAGCCTGTTCATTGGGCTAGAACGGCTTTCCCCGCCGCAAATTCTTCCGCTTTTGATTCAGGTAGCCGAAGAAACCGCCGATACGGAAGTGGAAAAAGCAGAGGTCCGATGGTCCTACCTGCATCAAAATAAGTGGTTGCCGCTCGAAGCTCATCAGACGGAACCCGATACGACCGAGGGACTCATCACCTCCGGGATTGTACAAGTGCAGATTCCCGCAGACATCCAGGTAGGCAATACCCGGCTCCCTTCCCATTTGTTTTGGCTAAGGGCGCATGTGCCGGAACGCTCTGGGGCGATCTGCGAGTTGATTGGCGTACACACGCAGGCCGTAGCGGTAGCGTTTTGGGATCAGGAAAATGACCCGAACTTCTTGGCCAATCCCTTGGCAGCAGAAAACATCAGCAAACTGGCTATCAAACAAGCCGAAGTGAAGGGCGTGCTCCAGCCCTATGCTTCTTTTGGTGGGCGAACAAAAGAAGAATCGGACCCTTTTTACACCCGGGTCAGCGAACATTTGCGGCACAAGGGGCGAGCCATCACCTTGTTTGATTATGAGCGCCTGGTGCTGGAAGCCTTTCCGCAGGTATACAAAGTCCGTTGCATCAGCCATACAAATGATCTCCGGGAACTCAGTCCGGGCTTTGTTACCCTGGCCGTGGTGCCAGATCTCTCTCAAGCGGTAGGACAGCGCGAATTGCAACCCAAGGTCAACGTCAATGTCCTCAATCAAATCAAAACCTTTCTCCAGCCGCTCCATTCGCCATTTGCTGCCATCGAAGTGCTCAACCCCAAATATGAGCCGATCCAGGTAGAGTTCCGAGTCCGTTTTTACCCTGGTCGGGACAGTGGCTACTACTTGGAACTCCTGCAAACGGAACTGCAACAGTTTCTCGCTCCTTGGGCCTTTGATGTCGGGGCCGAGATCCATTTTGGGGGGCAGGTGTATCCTTCCTCCATCCTCAATTTTGTCGAAGAACGTGAATACGTGGATTATGTCCTCGATTTTTTCCTCCATAAAGGCGCTCAAAAGAACCTTCCAGTGGTTCAGGCAGAATCGGCCCGTTCCATCCTGGTTTCGGCTGCCACGCATCTCATCACGGAAATTACTGATACCGAAAGTTGTCCCGAAAACGACCGCAATGCGGAACAAAAAGGGTACGGCTACAACTCTTTGCAAGACATCGAATTGGAACCCTAAATTTTTCCCGCTCATCCTCTGCTGAATCAAGGGTAGGCCAGCTTCTGCTAGACGATATCCGCCTCCTTTTCCTCTGAATCCTGAATATTTGAACTCATGGCAATTCTGAACCGCGAACATATCAAATCCCAATTTGCTCCTCAGACCAAACTGGCGGCCAAGCATTTTGTCAACTTGATTGATTCGGCTCTCAACAAATACGATGATCAATTCCATGGCAAGTGGCGACCGGGACAGACCTATCGTCCGGGCGATGCCGTCATTTACGAGGGTAAGCTATGGGTCCTTCACCAAGACAGTGGCAGCATTTGTAGCTCTCCCGATCAACCTCCCGGAGAAGATAGCCCCATTTGGGACCCCCTGACCGTAGCGGTAGAGGATGACGACTGGAAAGTGGTGGAAACGGAGGAAGGTACCTATATGTACGCCAAGGTGTATCAGCAGGTCGGGATAGGGATTGGGGAAGGCGAGGCAGAAGAACCAGAAGCGCAACTGGACGTCCGCAAGGTGGGGTATGGCCGATTCATGGTTCATCCCTTGACTTCTTCGGAAAGTGAGTCCGTCCCTACTCGCTTAAGCCTCGTTCATTACCATGACCAAACCGAAGAGACGGCCTATCTCCACACCCTGCTCGAACTAGAATCGGTGGTGTGGTTGACCGATGCAGCCAAAGGCTTTGTGTTTCGCAAAGGCATGCCTGTGGTCGAGGAAACCGAGCTAGACGTAGCCGGAAGTGAGGTGATGATGGTCATTCGACCCCAGGAAGCAGGCAGTGGCCTAGCCGCGGTGGGGATCAATACTGAGGATCCGACGGCCATGTTGGAAGTGACGGATAAACAAAAAGGCCAGATTCAACTCAGTCCCGAAGACAAAAAAGACCCTGCCATTACCTTGGTCAATCTGGACCCAAGTTGTGATCAGAATTATCTCTCGGTGGGGGTAGGAAAAAGGTATGCCGCCTCCGTGAGTGATGCCCCGGAGGGATTTGTGTTTCGGAAAGGGAAGGAATACGGAGAGTTTTGTGCCGAGGGAGACATCAATCAGGGCGATCTGCTGGCGGTAATTCAACAGCATGAAACCAACCAAAAAGCCCAGCTAGGCATTGGCACTCCCCAACCAGAGGGCCTACTAGAAGTGCAAGACGGTGCCCACAGCCAGATCGTTTTACTGCCCCAAGAGGCAGACCGAGGCGAAACAACGCCTACGGGCAAAAACGAATTGGTCATGAGCCTGCAACGCTTGGTCTCAGGCAATGTGCCGACCTACCACCTCATCGGCTTAGCCGAAGAGCGAGCCGTAGCCGTGAGCAATGCGCCAAAGGGGTTTGCGTTCAAGGTGGACGAGGACTATGAACTCGGGCATGAGTCGCGGGCCGATCAGGGGGCCATCAAACTGGTCCTTCGGGAAAATGGACACGTAGGCATCGGCACAGAAAATCCCCATACCAAGCTGGAGATCCAAGGTGGTGGCGGGCGTTTGCTCTTCAATTTGGGGGAATCCCTCGGCCCCAAAAAGCCCAACCCAGCCATCAGCGTGATCAATTCTCGCCCAGAGAGCAGCAACTATCTCGCGGTGGGGACGGACAACAAACGAGCCATTCTGGTAACGGATTCGCAGTTCGGATTCATGTTCAAAAAAGGCAATGCGTTTGCTGCCAATCCTGACCATGCGATTGACCTGAACCAAGGCACCAATTTGCTCAGCATTCTCCCCGATGGCACAGGAAAAGTGGGGGTTGGAATGATCGCTCAGGGCTATGAGTTGGACGTCAACGGGATGAGCCGAGCCCTGACCTACTTCCAGCAAACAGATGAGAGCAAGATGGACGTTCTCGCGAATGACTCTGCCCTCGACAACGTCCTGGAAAAATTGCAAGCCTTGGAGCCGGTGGTGTTCAAATGGAAAAACACTACGGGTTTTCAGGACTCGGGCAAACAAATTGGACTGGAGGCCCACAAGGTTGAAGAGCAATTTGAAGAAGTCGTACGGACCTCTACTGTGGATCAAACCCAAGCGGTGGCCTACCAAAATCTGGTTCCAGTCCTGATCAAGGCCATCCAGGAACTGGCAGGGAGCAAAGATGATTGTCAGACGGCGTTGGATGCGCTGAGTGATCGCTTAGATGCCTTTGAAAGTCAGCTCAACGCTCGCCTGAACGAGTTGGAAAGCCGCATTGAGAATTGTGAAAAATCCTGAGAATTGTTTGCCTCATGGCTGAAACCCGCACCATATCCAAGGCCAATTCCCCCTTGCCTGAGTATGCCGATTTTTTTCGGCTGCGTCAGGAAGGAATCTCGCATTTGGAGGAACTTTCGACCTCCCTGTGGACCGATTTCAATCTCCACGATCCCGGCATTACGATGTTGGAGGTCTTGTGTTATGCCCTGACCGACCTGGGGTACCGCAATGCATTTGACATTCAGCGATTGCTCGCACCTCCTATAGCAGAAGCCGGAAAAGCAGATCCCAATTTTTTCACCGCTGCCGAAATTCTCTCTTGCAATCCCGTCAGTCTGCTCGACTACCGCAAACTGCTGTTGGATGTCGCTGGGGTGCGCAATGCCTGGCTCGAACCAGCCCAGCCTGGAGAATCGGAAGTGCCCGTTTACCTAGATCCTGATTCTCCCACCGTCTTGAGTTATGACCAAGTAAGAGGAGAAGAATCCCAACGCCTGCCCATTCGGGGATTGTACCGTGTTTGCTTGGAACTGGACCCTGCGCCTGTTCGGGACGCCTGTGGCAATGAGTACCTGGAAATTGGTAAGATTGTTCAATCGGTTCGGGATACGCTGCATCAACACCGCAACCTGAGCGAAGACTTCTTGGACATCGTGGTGATGGAAGAAGAAGCCATCGCAGTCTGTGGGGGCATCGAACTCACCCCAGCGGCAGATCCGGAGGAAGTCTTGACGGAGATATATCTCAAGCTCGACGCTTTTTTATCCCCGCGCCTGACCTACCACCGCCTCCAAGAGTTGGTGGAGCAGGGAAAAAGCATGGAAGAAATTTTTGCCGGGCGACCCTATCGCTACCATCCGCTTCAATTGGAAGAGTTGGTAGAAGATCCCGCTTGCTTGCAGGACGAATTTGACTTGCGACCCTATCATCCTGACAGTTTTGGTTTCATCGATACCGATGAATTGGCGGCCCTGACTCCCCAAACCGAACTCCATGCTTCCGATTTTTATCGCCTGATCATGGATGTGCCGGGAGTCGCGGCGATCACGAGTCTTTCTCTACTGAATTATTTCGACGGGTTGGCCCAATCTCAAGGGGATGCCTGGTGCCTGCATGTCCCGCCCAAGCACAGTCCCGTTCTGAGTTTGGAACATTCCCGTTTCACCTTTTTCAAGCAGGGACTACCTTTTCTGGCAGATGAAGACTTGGTAAAGCAGCAGTTTTTGGAGCGGCGCACGGCCCATACCAAGGCCAAATTGTCCCGAAATGAATTGGATCGAGTCCTGCCACCTGTGCCACCTTTGGATCTGGCAGATTACCCTTCGGTGCAGCACGAATTACCCCAAACCTACGGCATCGGGGACGAGGGGCTGCCCGCTACTGCCTCGGCTGAGCGCAAGGCACAGGCCCGTCAATTGAAGGGATACCTGACTTTTTTCGACCAGCTCCTCGCTGATTACCTCGCACAGCTGGCTCACGTTCGCGATCTCTTTTCCCTCGAAAAGGAAGACTGTCGAGAAGTAGCAGGTACCCGGCGCAGCTATTTCAGTCAACCCTTGCTTGATTTGCCCCGTGCAGCGGAGATCATTCGCCATTATCAAAGCTGTGATAGCCAACTGGCTGGAGAGGAAGTGCCCATTGATTATCCTGCCTTTTTGCAATTCATCACCGAGAATGAATCCCAATACCTGAATCGAAGGAATCGCTTTCTGGACCACTTGCTGGCGCGTTTTTCGGAGGATTTTACCGATTACGTGCTGCTGATGTACCAATTGAAAGGCAAGACTAGCCAACAACGGGGCATCGTTCAGGATAAAATTGATTTCCTCCGCACCTATCCGAATCTCAGTAGAAATCGGGGGCGGGCCTTCAACTACCACCTGCCAGGAGAGAGTTGGAACACCGAAAACGTGTCCGGATTCAAACAACGGGTAGCAAAACTGCTGGGGATGGATGATGCCCGGCGGCGCTCTTACAGCCATTGTCAGGTGGTGCAGCAAGCTGGTGGCTATCATTGGCAATTGTGGCAAGAGGATCGCTTGCTTCTACAAAGCGCTGCCAACTATCCACAGGAAACTGAGGCGGAAACTGCCTTAGAAACCGCCTTGGATCGGATCTTGTTGCCCGAGGCGTACCTGTCGTTTCGACAAGACGAACACACGTTTCGGTTCGAAGTGTTGACTGAGAGCCAGCAGACTTTGGCGGTTCATCCTACTTCTTACCCTTCGGCTGCCCAGGCCGAACAAGCCCGCTGGGAAATGCTCAGTTTTTTGCGCGGGAAAGGCTTGCCATTGACGGTCCAAGCCGCCACCGAGTGTTTTTTCTATCAGGTCTGGCAACTCCCCGGAGAACAATTGCTTTGGTTGGCCGCGCAAGGATTCCCCACGGAGGCAGCATCTCAGGCGGATTACGATACTTCCTTTCAGCAAGCGGCTGCCGATCTCAGCCATTATCAAAAAGAGAAATTAGGCGAGGAATTTGGGTTTTTCCTTGTGGATCAAGACGACATACTCGCCACCCATCCAAGCTTGTATCCCGATGAATTTTTGCGGGATTTGGCTCGGAAACGCGCCTATTACGCCTGGAATGGATCGGGTCCGACTTGTCATACCCCAGGTACCCCCGGTACCTATCGCTTTGCCCTGAATGCACCAGATGGCGGAGAAACCTGGCTGGAATCCATCCAGACTTTTCATCGCGTCGAGGCCGCCAAAGCTGCTTTCAATCGCTTTCTTCCGCTGGTAGGTAGCCGGGTGTATTATCACTTGCTGGATGATCTGCCCGCTCCAGATCGCTATTCTTTTGAGATTTGGAACCGGAAAGGCGAGCGAATTGCCACTCATTCAAAGGGGTATCCTACGGCTTGTGAACGGGATTTGGTGATAGAGACCATTCTCCATTTTATGAGCAAGGAATTGTGCCTCAAGACAGGAGAAACGGAAGCGGGTGCATGGCGCTTTTGGTTGGAAAATGAAGAAGAGAAACTGCTGTTGGAAGGCATCGAAACCTTCCCGAAGGAAGAAAAAGCCCAGGCCGCTTTGCAAGAATTGGAACAGTTGACGGCACAGTCAGAGGCCTACCACAAACAAGATGACTTGGGTGGGGATTGTCCCTTTGGCTTTGTTCTTCAGCAGGAGGGGCAGGACTATGCGCGTCATCCTCACACCTACGAAACCGCAGCCGAGCGAGACCGGGCCATTCAGAGTCTGGTCCTGTGTGTTACCTATCCACACCCCATCTGCGAACTGACAGGAGATGCAGGCGCATTTGGATTTTGGTGGGGGGAACCCGAAGCAGAGGACGCGCTTGATTCTTTGCTGGTCAGTGAGAAGCAAGATTTTCGTGATCCTGAGGAAGCCCTGCGGGCGTGTGAAGACCTTCGCAGGGAAGCGCAACTGTCAGAGCGATACGAAAAACTCAGTTGGGAAGCAGGCGGTTTTGGCTTCCAACTCTTGGATGAAGATGGGGAACTCCTGGCCCACCATCAGGCACCAGCAGGGACCACTCCCTTTACCTATGCCACTGAGGCCGAGCGAGATGCAGTCATCGAATTGATCATCACCCTTGCTCAGGCGACAGAAAACCGCTATCGGCAAGACATCGCCAATCCCGAGGGGGCATTTTTCCCTACTCTGTACGATGAAACAGGTAGCCCAATGTGGCGGGGAACCATCGTTTTGGGATCAGAGGCCGAGGCGGAAAGCGAGGCGGAGACGCTGTTGACCCTCGCCAAAGACGAAAGCAACTACCTTCCCTGGGAATCTCCCGCAGGCGTCTGTCGCTTTGGATTTGGCCTGCTGAAAAATGGGCATCTGGTGGCCCAACATCCTCGCTCTTATCCCTCTGCTGAAGCGCGAGATCAGGCCATGGAGACGCTATTGACCTATCTTTGTGCCACAGATCGGCAACGAAATATCATCCCCCAGCCTACGCTGTTCCGATTCTCCTTGGAAAACCAGGGGGAAACGGTCCTGCTGGGGCAATCTTTCCCTTCAACAGAAGAGGCGGAGACCGCTTGCAAAACGGTCCGGGCCTTGACCACAGACCCACTGGCCTATCAACTTACGGAAGTCTCTCCCGAGGAATACCACGTGGAGGTGAAGGTAGGGGACCAACCTGGGTTAGCCAGAATGCCCCAAACTTTTGCAGACCGAGCTTCCGCAGAAGCGGCCTTGGCGGAGTGGTTGATTCAGGCCCAGTTGAACGGGCATCGCCACGGCTTCATCGCAACAGAGGAAGGGCATCAATCACAACTTCTCACGCCGGATGATACTTTGCTGAACTGCCTTACTGCTTTTCCCACGGAGGAGGAAGCCTTGGGAGAATTGATCCGTTTGTTTCCCCTCTTGAAGGAGGTAGCCTCCTATGAGGTGGATGAAGATCCGGATACCTGCCGCTTTGAAATTCGCCTGGGAGGGACCGGAGAGGAGAGTTGGGCGATATATTCCGAAACCTATGAAGAACGAGCGGCGGCGGAGGCTCAAGTGGAGCTTCTGGCACACTTTTTTGGCCAATCTCAAGTTTTTTGTCAGGTAGAAGAGACCGAGCATACCTTCGGAGCCCGCCTGATGGGGCAGGAGGGTATGGTATTGTTGAGAGAGGAAGGAACCCATAAAACGGAAGCCAAGGCAATCGAAGCCTATGAGGCGATGCTCGCCCAGGTCGCGCTGGCAAGCGTGGTGGAATTTGAGGCCCCGCCGTCGGATCACCCTCATTTCCTTCTCACATATGACAATGCCCAGTGTCAGTTTTCCTTCGATCTAAGGGACGAAACAGGCAAAAAAATCGGCACTCCCCCAAGCTTTTTCTCCTCTCGCCAGCAGATGTATGACCACCTGGGTGAAATCCAGGAAATTGCGCGGGAAAAGGCGGTGATTGTTCAGGTAGGTGGTACGCCCTGTGGCTACTATTTGCACCTTCCTGTGGAATTGGAGGCAGAAGACCCCTTTGTCTTGCAGAGTCTGCAGCGATTTCCCACCGAAGCTTGGGCGTGGGAGCAAGGAAATGCCTGGCTTCCATGGATAGACTCGACAGATTATTGGTGGGAAGAACGCACGGAGGGAGAGTATTTGGCCTTGGTTGATGCCGCAGGCGAATGGCTTCTATCAGCCGCCACATCGGTAGCAAAAACGAAGGTGTTGGAATGGATTCGAGCCTTCCCCTCCCTGCAAGATTCCGCTTTGGCTACCAAGTATTCGCCTCCCAGCTATCAGGCAGAATTGCGGCGAGAAGCCGATCAGGTAGTTCTACTTCGCACTGCTAGAGGCATTCCTTGGTTGTGGGCCAAAGCCGAGCAGCGGTTTGAGAATCCCGAGGCACAGACCGAATTGTTGCAAAGCTTAGGGGAATATCTGCGTGCAGAAGTGCGTCAGGATGAATTGATAGACTACGTTGTGGCCCAGGATCGGGGCTTTGGTTTTCAGTTCACCTACGTGGCTCCGAATACAGAGGCGT
>JBCCCJ010000090.1:0-9743 GCA_039033615.1 Bacteroidota bacterium | reverse complement strand
GGTTAGGCATCATCTGTGTGGGCCTGTTTAGTCAGGCACTGGGACAGACGGAAGAACAAGGCTGGCTAGCCATCTCAGACAAAATCCAGTTCCAAACCAATGAAGTCGCTGGCGAGAAGAAAGAGTCCACAACGCTAGATACCTTTCATTTGAGGTACGCCCAATTGTCCCAAGATTTGGAACAAGAGGTAAAAACCCTCAAAGGACTGCTCCATGAGGCGTATCTGGTCCAAATCGAGAAGGCAGAAGCAGGAAGTGCGGAGGAGTTGGCATGGAAGAGCTTACAAGAGGAGATGCAAGCTACTGAACAGAGAATCGATCAATTACAAATGAGTATCTCAGATCATGAACTCACCTACTTTTTCATGATGCAGGAAATCGAAGCACTGGAAGAGCTTTCGGAAATAGAAGAATAAAAGAACAACCATTCTTCTGTGCCCTAGGTCAGGCAGAAGGCAAGAATAAGGTAGTAGTTTAGGTTTTAGGGGTTGCGCCTCGCATCGGTAGATGTGAGGCGTTTGTTATAGGTACGCCATGGATCTGTGCTATCTTTGGTCTCCATCAGTGAACCTAATCTATGCATACCCCCTGGCAGATTTCCATAGATACCGGAGGCACGTTCAGCGATTGCATCGCGATAGATCCTTCTGGAAACCTACACCGAAGCAAGGTATTGAGCAGTGGACGTGTGCGAGCAGAGATTCGATCCATCCTTGCTCCAACCCAATTGGCCATTGACCGCAGTTGGTTGGGAACCCACGCCATTTTTGCCGGGTACGACTGTGAGTGGCAAGTAGGCAGTCGGATGGGAACTGCAAAGGTGCTCTCATGGAATCCCGATGAGGAAACACTTACCCTAGAGGAACGCCTACCGACTCGCCTCTATGCAGGATCGGTAATCAGCCTGACCGCCTATGAAGAAGCCCCTACCCTAGCCATCCGTCTCATGACGGGAACTCCTTTGACCGATCCACTCCCTCCGATGGAAGTGCGATTGGGCACCACCAAAGGCACCAACGCGCTGCTGGAACAGAAAGGCGCCAAAGTCTGCTTGATCACCAACGAAGGATTGGCGGATTTGCTGCGAATCGGTACCCAGGCGCGTCCCAATATTTTTGAGCTCAACATTCGGCAAACGCCTCCTTTATTTCATGCGGTACGTACCGTATCCGCAAGGTTGGATGCCAAAGGAGAGATCATTCAGGAACTTTCTTCCCAGGAGATCGACCAACTGATCCAGCAAGTTCGAGCAGTTGGGGGGGATGCCATCGCCATTTCACTTTTGCATGCCTATCAAAACCCCGTTCACGAATTGCGAATCAAGGCGGCTATGCTTGAGGCTGGCCTATCTCACATCAGTTGTTCGCATGAAATGTCCCGAAACATCAAGCTACTTCCCCGCACGCAGACCGCGGTAGCGAATGCCTATCTCCATCCGTTGTTGGAGGCTTATTTGGGGCGGGTCGCCGAACCATTGCAAAAGGGGAGAGTAGACATCATGGGAAGTGCTGGCACCTTATATAGTAGGACAGAGTTCTTTCCCGTAGATAGTTTGCTGAGTGGTCCGGCTGGAGGGGTGGTTGGAGCAGCGGCTTCAGCCCGTCGATTGGGGATCGAACGATTGTTGACCCTTGACATGGGCGGAACCAGTACAGATGTAGCCCGGGTGGATGCGCAATTTGAGTATCAGTATGAAACCAACGTAGGGGACCTTTCCATCATGCGGCCATCCCTTGCGATCGAAACGGTAGCGGCAGGCGGAGGGTCGATTTGTTGGTTTGATGGACAAAAATTGCAAGTAGGTCCCGAGAGTGCGGGCGCTCACCCTGGCCCAGCATGCTACGGCAATGGAGGCCCTTTGACGATCACAGATGTCAATCTCCTGGCTCAGCGAATGGACCCAACTGCCATGAAGATTCCCATCAGTTGGGAGGCTGCCAAATCAGCGTTAGCTACTCTTACTGAGCAAAGCGGTCTGGCTCCTCAGGAGATCCTAGGGGGTTGTTTGCAAATTGCAAATGAAAAGATGGCCGCCGCCATTCGGAACATTTCCCTGCAAAAAGGCTATGATCCCCAGGTCTACACCTTGCTTGCTTTTGGGGGAGCAGGTGGGCAGCATGCGTGCCAAATTGCTGATTTGTTGGGCATCAATTCGATCCTGATTCCGTATGAAGCGGGCATTCTCAGTGCCGTCGGGATTCAAACCTCTAAAGAAGAACACCTGCGCAGTCGCCAACTTCTGGCCCCTTGGCAAGACATCCAAGCTTCGCTCTCTCAGTTATTCGATGAACTGGCTGAAGAGGCCAAGCATTTCTTTGCTTCGACCGAATCGCAAATTGCGGATTCCATTGAAATCAAGCGAACTCTGATTTTCCTGCGGTTCAAGGGACAGGATCACAGCCTGGAATTGCCGTATGAGCCAGATCCGGATCAAATGGAGCAGGCCTTTCGGACCGCATACGAACATCTCTATGGCCACTGGTTAGCAGGGCGTCCATTGGAGGTGGACAAGATTCAGGTAACGGTTGGCCTGATTCAAACAAAGGAGCGAATCCGAGCGCATCCCCCGACGAAATCTTACCAGGCAAATCCAGCTCGGACATTGGCTGGTGGGATGGCGATTTATGACTGGGAAGAATTGAGGCCGGGCGCAAGGGTGAAAGACAAAGGCATCATCGTCAGTCCATTCGGGACATTGGTGATTGATGCTGGTTGGCAATTGGACATTCAGGAAGATGGCCAGGCACGCTTGACTCGACAGAACAGGAAGCATCGCACAAACAAGCAATACGATCACCGCATTCAACTAGAGTTATTCACCCGCCGTTTTCAGTCCGTTGCGGAAGAAATGGGCGCCATGTTGGAGCGGACCAGTTTTTCGGTGAATGTCAAGGAGCGCTTAGATTTCTCCTGTGCCCTCCTGGATGTAAACGGAAAATTGGTGGTAAATGCGCCACACATTCCGGTTCATTTGGGCAGTCTGGGAGTCTGCGTTCGCTTGGTCAAAGAACAGATAGAGATCGGGCCGGGCGATGTCATCATCACCAATCACCCAGCCTACGGGGGATCTCATTTGCCCGACATCACCTTAATCCAGGCTGTTTTTTCACCAGAAGGCAAACACATTGGCTATGTGGTCAATCGGGCACATCATGCAGAAGTTGGCGGAAAGCGGCCTGGCTCCATGCCACCAGATGCTACCCATTTGGCAGAGGAAGGCGTGGTGATTCCGCCAACCTATCTCCTACACAAAGGGATTCCTCAATGGGACGTGATTACGCATTTGTTTCAGGAAGCGGCTTTCCCAACCCGGAACCTGGCAGAAAATCTCTCGGATCTGCAAGCAGGACTCGCTTCCCTGCAGGTGGGACAACAAAGAATGCGGGAACTGTGTGAGCAGTTTGGAACCGATCAGGTAGAAACCTATTTAATCGCTCTGCTCGATTACACTGCCCAACGCTTGACCGATCGCCTATGGCAATTGGGCTCCCAGAAACTCCGGGCCATCGAATACCTGGACGATGGAAGCCCTTTGCAGGTCGAGATAGGGATCGAGGCGGGAAAAGCGAAGCTCGATTTTTCTGGAACGGCATCAGAACATCCGACAAACTTCAACGCCAATCCCGCAATCGTGTATAGCTGTGTGCTGTATGTCCTGAGGGTATTGATGGATCAGAATCTCCCTTTGAACGAAGGATTGTTGGCGCCGATAGAGATTCATATTCCTTCAGGGCTGCTGAACCCGGATTTTTCCTCCTCTCCCCTATCCTCTCCAGCCGTTGTGGGAGGCAATGTAGAAACCAGTCAACGCCTGACCGATTGCCTGTTGAAGGCCTTTGGATTGGCAGCAGGAAGCCAGGGGACTATGAACAATCTCCTGTTCGGAAATCGCGAATTTGGCTATTACGAAACCATCGGGGGAGGCGTGGGCGCTGGACCGGGATTCGATGGGGCTCATGCAGTCCACCAGCACATGACCAATACCAGAATCACCGATCCGGAGATATTGGAGTTTCGCTATCCGGTCCGTCTGGAAGAATTCGCTGTCAGGGAGGATTCTGGTGGCGTGGGGAAATGGCAAGGTGGAAACGGAATCATTCGGGAATTGCGATTCTTGGAACCCATCGCCCTGACTCTCCTTTCTCAACACCGGAAAGAAGCTCCTTATGGCCTACTCGGAGGAGAGTCCGGGAAAACCGGCAAGCAGTTCATCATCAAGGCAAACGGAGACCGCATCAGCTTGGAAGGCATAGAAGGTGCCAATCTGGAAGCCGGAGATCGCATTCGAATTCTCACACCAGGTGGTGGGGGATATGGGAACACATGATCTGTGGAGAAGCTGCGATGTTACATTTTAACTGGGGAGAGAAAAGATTGAATGACTCATTGATCAACCTTTTATGTTAGAAATCCCTCGACTGGGTGCTTTTCTTCCCCAAACTGCGTGGGGAGAACGGGAATGGAAAGCGAAAAAGGCCGGATAATTGGGAAAAATGGAATGTCGCTGGTTCCCAATCACCTGTAATAATTTTCTGTTTCCCTCACAAAAACGACTTGACAATACACGTAATGAATGCGACTCCTTCGCTTTGCCTCTGGCAGGTCCGACGCCTACCTTTGAAGTGTTCTTAAGGCATTACGCCAGATACAGAAGCTAGGGGTTAGGGTTGACTCTCCCAATGGGATTGAGTCCCCTAATTTTTTTGTACCAACTGCATCGAATATGCATGAAAAATCCCCACCATCATGAAACCGATGGTGGGGATTTTTCTATTTGTTTGTTAGCCTACTTGGTTCCTAAGGTATAGTTCAAGCCGAATCCGATGCCCGAAGTGTACAATTTTTTCTGATAGCTCAAAGCACTGGAACCCTTGGTCTTTTGCAGACTTTGTTGTAAATATGGTTCTACTTCAATACTCAATTGATCGGTGAATGCATAGCGCATTCCCAGAGCCAAATGAACGTTGCCAGGATAGGTATTCAAATTCCAGGTCAGGGTCTCTGCTTCCAATAAATCAGGATCTACCCTTCTACTCAGCGTAGCCGCATTGACCGGGCTGGTAGGATTGCGATCCTCATAATTCTCTTCAATGCTCACGAGGGTCACCACCCCAGCCTGACCATAGAGGTGGAGGCCGTGTATGTCGGGGAATTCGTAGCGCAATAAGATCGGTGCTTCCAATACCGTTAGCTGGCCATTGACTTTTCCTGTTCCCAGGAAGTTGTCCTGAATCACTGGATATTCATGGGTGAATTGCTTGGTACCATACAAGAAACCCGCCACTACCTTCCAGCCATTGCGAATGTTCAGCCCCAACCGCAGCCCGGTCGTATAGCCTTGGGCTTCGATGGCGTCATTCAATTCTGCTTTGGTTCGGGTTGTTCCCCCGTACAGACTCAAGGTGATTTCGGGTTTTGGGCGGTCGTTCATCGGATCAAGGAGATCCAGCCCTCTTTCTTGTTCCAATGCAAATCCTAAGCTATTGTCCAAAGCTCCCAAACGATCCAATCGAAACGGAGAGGTTGGTTGCTTGTTTTGCTCTCGTACTGCTTGTTCAGCTGATTGTGTAGGAGGAATCTGGGCAGCAATGACAATCGAAGCCGGCAATTCTTGAACCAACTGACTGACTGCTACCGGAGGCAAGCCGGAGATGTTGGCTACTTGTCTGATCTCGGAGGTGATTTCGCTTGCCTCTGTATGTACCACTTCAGGTGGACTGGCATTCGCTTGGAGAGGCATGGCAGCTGATGCTTCGCGATTCGCGATCAGGTTGGAGTTCGCTTCCTCACTTGTTCCTTCCGATTCTACTGGGACCTCCTCTACCGCGGCCATCTGGTTGGGCAGTTGAGCCGTGCGATACCAGCTGGTCCCTCCCCAAGTCATCAATAGCAAAATGATTGCAGCAGCTGCGGCTCTTCTCCAAGTAGTGATCGGAATCACCGGAGCTGGCAGGAGGGCAGCGAAGGCTTTCCAATCTCTGGTCGGCATGGCCAATTCCAACCCATCCAATTTTTCTTTGATGCGCTGATCAAAAGGCGCTTCCAGAATTTCGGCCATTTCCTGCCAATCTGGAGTAAAAATTGGCATGTGATGAGCTTCGATCGCATTTCGAAAATAGCTATCGAATTGATTCCCATCGAGCATTTGCTCCATGTTCTGCCAATCGGCAGAAGGAAGGGGAAGTTGGTAGTCAGCGATTTTGTCTGCGAGTGCCTGATCAAAGGTAGCAGCCTCATGGGCCTCGAACATTTCCCAAGCATCTTCCGGGACCGGCACCGTTTGCTCAAGCATGGGTTCCCTCAATTGGCTGTCGAGCGGATGCTCATCCAATTCCCGACTGAGCAATTGCCAGTCAGCAGGATCTGGAGCAACTTCCAGAGAGGCCAGTTGTTGAAAGATGGCTTGATCAAGAGGCATGGCTTCCAGGGAAGTAGCCATCAATGGCCAGTCGGTAGCCAATGGCTCTACTGCCAGATGTTCAAATATTTCCCGAATTTCCTGGTCAAAGGCCTCGTCCAATTGTTGGGCCAGGGCCTGCCAGTCAGTCGAATCTAGTGGGGCTTCCATCAGATTCAAACGGGTTCGTAAGCTTTCGTAAAAAGACTGATTGAATTGTTCGAGCAAGAGATTCCAGTCCGCCGGATCCAGCGCTACCTTCAGTGCCTGAAGTTTTTCCTTTATAATCCGGTCAAAGTAGATATCATGCATAAGAATCTCCTTCCGCTCTCCTTGCCAATCTGGAATAATGGATCATTTTTTGAAGTTTGGCCCGAGCCTTTGCCAAGTTAGACTTAGACGTACCTTCAGAAATGCCCAGCTGTTCTCCTACCTCTTTGTGTGCATATCCCTCTATGACGTAGAGGTTAAAGACCATACGGTAAGCAGGAGATAGTTTCTGAACCATGTGCAAAATTTCTTCGGCACTGATTTCCGCAACAATATCCTGGACATCGGTTTCATGGATGGCGTGGTTAATTTCTACCAGGTTGGGACGTTTGGCCGTCTTGCGATAATGGTCAATGGCTGTATTGATCATGATCCGGCGAATCCAAGCGCCCAGATTGGTCCCTCTTTTGAACTTCTTAAGGTTTTTGAACACCTTCATGAAGCCTTCATGCAAGACATCCCTAGCCTCTTCCCGTTCGTTGGTATAGCGCATACAAACGACCATCATGCTGCCGTAATAGCGTTCATACAGCAGTTTTTGATATTTCCGGCCGCCTTGAATGCAGCCTTCAATGATGTCTTCTTCGGTATAATCTGAAGCTCTCATCCTGACAGAATTACTCATACAACGGACTGAAAAACAGTCGGGTTGCTTGGTTGAACAAGAAAGGTTAACAGCTAGTGTCAGTGGGAGGTCGTAGTGCGCTGATAATTCTATACAAGATACAGGTAGGGAATCTGACAACCAAAAAATAAATCCGTTCGCAAAATCAGAATCGCTACAAAAGTTGTCATCGTAATCGTTTTCGATTGGGGAATTCAAAACGCTCCTTTTCTTCCGACTGAGTCCATGGCATCCAGTAGGAATTAGGATTGGTTGGAAAGATTGAATAAACCCAGAATTATTGTTTACTTTTAATGAGTAAGACACGCAATATTATTCCTGGTTGATTCCTTCTGATCTTAAATCACACACAAGGTGAGCGAGCAAATTGTAGTTCAAGAGACCCCTACATCATCTAACCGATTGGTCAAAGCCCTGAAGCGGTATTTTGGTTACGACCAATTCCGGGGCAAACAAGAGGCAGTCATTCAGAACATCCTTGACGGGAACAACACCTTTGTGATCATGCCTACCGGAGCTGGGAAGTCTTTGTGCTACCAGTTGCCTGCGGTGATGTTGAAAGGAACTGCGCTGGTCATCTCGCCGCTGATTGCCTTGATGAAAAATCAGGTGGATCAACTCCAGGCCTTTGGAATTGAAGCGGGCTATTTGAATAGCTCGATGAGTCGGGCCGACTACGAGGCAGTGAAGCAGAAGGTCTTGAGCCGTCAACTGAAATTGCTGTACGTTGCGCCTGAATCTCTTGTCAAGCAAGAATTCATTGATTTTTTGAAGCAAGCGCACATCAGCTTCATGGCAGTGGATGAAGCCCACTGTATTTCAGAATGGGGCCATGACTTCCGCCCTGAATACCGTCGGATCAAAGAGATGCACAATCACCTAGGGCAGGTGCCTGTGATTGCACTGACCGCGACGGCCACCCCCAAAGTTCGTCAGGACATCATTCAAAACCTTCAAATCGAAGGAGCCAGCATTTTCCTGACCAGCTTTAACCGCGAGAACTTGTACTATGAAATTCGTCCCAAAGTCTCTCCCAATCGAGCGACGACGGAAATCATCAAGTACATCAAACATAATCATGGTAAATCCGGCATCGTGTATTGTCTGAGTCGCCGGAAAGTAGAGGAGAATGCGGAAATTCTCAATGTGAATGGCATCAAGGCCGTTCCGTATCACGCAGGTCTCGATTCTGCTACTCGTTCCCGCCACCAAGACATGTTCCTCAATGAGGATGTCCATGTCGTGGTAGCCACCATCGCTTTTGGGATGGGAATCGATAAGCCAGACGTTCGCTTTGTGATTCACTACGATGTGCCCAAGAGCATCGAGAGCTATTATCAGGAAACGGGGCGAGCCGGACGAGATGGACTGGAAGGGAATTGCCTCCTGTTTTATGATTTCCATGACATCATCAAGCTGGAGAAGTTCATGAAGGACAAGCCCGTAAGCGAGCGGGAGTCTGGACGTCATTTGCTGTATGAAATGGCTTCTTTCGCGGAGACAGGTACCTGTCGCCGCAAGATGATGTTGCACTACTTTGGTGAAACTTATGATGAAACGGGTTGCAAAGGCATGTGCGACAATTGTCGCTATCCCAAAGAGACTTTTGACGCCAAAGGAGACGCTTCCCTAGCCCTAGAGGCCGTGCGAGCCGTCAATCAAAAATTTGGACAGTCTCACCTGATCCAATTGCTGCGGGGAAGCAACAACCAGCAGATCCATATTTACGAGCATGACAAGCTGCCGATGTATGGCAAAGGTGCCCATCATGACGAAAAGGTCTGGAAATCCATTTTCAGCCAGTTGATTGTACATGATTTTCTCCTCAAAGACATCGAGGAGTATGGGGTGATCAAGCTAGGGACAATGGGGCCTGGCTTTCTGAAAAAGCCCAAGGCCATCAAATTTGTCAAATACCAGGATTTGAATGCCCTGGATCGTGGTGATTCTCAAGCAGGAGATTTCAAGACCTACGATACCGAGCTATTTGATCGGCTAAAAGTCCTCCGGAAGAAGATTGCCAAGAATCGCAAGATTCCGCCTTACGTGGTATTTCAGGATCCCTCTTTGGAAGATATGGCAACGAAATATCCCGTTTCCATGTCTGAGTTCATGAATATCACAGGAGTGGGAAGAGGGAAGGCGCAGAAATTCGGAGCTCCCTTTCTCAAACTGGTCAAAGAATATGTAGAGGCTAATGGCATAGAGCGGACCACCGATGTCGTGGTCAAATCTGCAGCTCGGAAGTCGATGAACAAACTTTTCATCATTCAGCATGTGGATCGCCGCACCCCTTTGGACCAAATTGCCAAAATCAAAGGCTTGGATTATCAGGATCTCCTCAACAATGTAGAGCAAATCGTCTATTCAGGCACTCGCTTGAACATTGATTATTTCATCGAAGACCAAATTGATGAGGACAAAGTGGAGGAGATATTCGATTACTTTATG
>JBCCCJ010000089.1:0-9820 GCA_039033615.1 Bacteroidota bacterium | reverse complement strand
TGATCTTATCAGGGGCGAGATTCATGAAAAATGCTACCAGCGGATGGATTTGGGCATTTAATGCCTTTTCATACCAGTGATTTTCTGGCTCAAAGGAGTCAGGATGAACCATTTTGACAGATGGGAATGATTTCATAGATCACTCAGTTGGAAGGTGGAAAATGAGATCGTAATTGATTGTGTATTTGGCGCGCGCCATTAGGCAAGGAGTCGGGATTTCCTAGCAGAAAAAATGGTTTTTCATCCTTTTTTTTCAACACCCTTTTTCTTGCCATTTTCTCTGCATTCTTCTACCTTTTCCCCTCATTGAATCTCCTACTTCATGTCTCAACTTAACCCCTATGTTTTCTGGCCTCCTTTCCTGATCATCATGGGGGCGGCGCTGGGTAGTTTCCTATATCCGGATATATTTCTCGCCGGGACTACCCAATTGAATGATTGGCTATTGCATCACTTTGGGTGGCTGTTTTCGCTGGCGGCGCTGAGTTTTTTGGGGATTGTGATCTGGACCTACGCATCTCCGTTGGGCAAGCTCAAAATCGGAGGCCAGGAGGCCAAGCCCATTCTGACGAAATGGCGCTGGTTTGCCATCACCTTGTGTACGACTGTGGCCGTGGGGATTTTATTCTGGGGCACTGCCGAACCCATCAGCCATCTCCACGCCCCGCCCAAAGGGTTGGGGCTGGAGCCGGGCAGTGGGGAGGCGGCAACTTTTGCCTTGTCAACCATGTTCATGCACTGGACCTTTATTCCTTATGGAATCTACACCCTGGCGAGTTTGATGTTTGCGATTGGGTATTACAATTTGAAGCAGCCTTTCAGTCTGGGGACCATGTTGTTTCCGATTCTGGGCGAAAAAGTCCACGGGAATTGGGGGAAAGTCATCGATGCCATTTGTCTATTCAGTCTGGTGGCGGGCATGGCTGCTTCTTTGGGCGCAGGCTTGCTGACCATTGCCGGAGGTCTGGAAAGCGTCTTTGGGTTGACTTCCGGGCCAGGGATGCTGGCCTTGATCGGCCTATGCATCGTGGTCAGTTTCATCCTGTCTGCAGCAAGTGGCCTGCAAAAAGGCATTCGGATTCTGTCCGATCTTAACCTGCGGGCATTTCTGCTCATGACTGCCTTTGTATTCATCACCGGACCGACCATTTTTCTGCTGTCTTTTGGGGTGGAAGGAATGGGGGAATTCTTGCAGACCTTTTTTCAGCGAGCGCTTTATACAGGCGCGGCCGCCGATGATCCCTGGGCCAAGAGTTGGACCATCTTTTACTGGGCCAATTGGCTGGCCTGGACCCCAGTCACGGCTTTATTTCTAGGGAGGCTGAGCTATGGCTACACCGTGCGGGAAGTGATTCGCTTCAATCTGATCTACCCGGCTTTGTTCAGTTGTGTGTGGATGCTGGTCTTCAGCGGTACGGCGCTTCACATGGATCTCAACGGGGCGGACTATCCCCTCCAGCAAGTGGTCAATGAGCTGGGCTATGAGAATGTGATTTTTGCGGTTTTTGAAAGATTGCCATTAGCCGGAATCACCAGTACCTTATTTCTGCTGGTGGCTTTTTTGAGCTATGTGACCGCTGCGGATTCGAATACTTCTGCCATGAGCGGGCTCAGTTCTACGGGCATTTCGCCAGAAAGTCCAGAGCCCACCCTCTGGATCAAAATTGCCTGGGGAGCAGCAGTAGGCATCATCGCCTGGGTGATGGTGACCTTCGCTTCGATCGACGGCATCAAAATGGCCTCCAATATCGGTGGCTTGCCTGCCTTATTTCTGCTGATTGCGATTGCCTGGGGGATGGTGCGACTGATCCTGAATCCGGAGCGACTCAATCTGTAGTCGTTTCGACCCCTCGCGCTGGATCGGTGATCCATTCACTCCAAGAGCCGGGGTATAATTTTGCCCCTGTGAGCCCTGCGATTTCCAGGGCGAGCAAATTGTGGCAGGCAGTCACGCCTGAACCGCAGTAGGCCACCACTTCTGAGGGATCGCGCCCATTGAGGAGAGCCTCGAAACGCGTTCGAAGTTGTTCGGGAGGGAGGAAGCGCCCATCCTCGCTCAGATTTTCGGCGAAGGGGACGGAAATCGCCCCCGGAATATGACCCGCTACTGGGTCGATGGGCTCTTGCTCGCCCCGATAGCGAGGCGCAGCTCTTGCGTCCCAAAGTAGATACTCATTGGTAAGAATTTCTTCCGCTGATACTGTATTGAGCCACTCGGAGGAATCCGAAAGGGCGAGCGAGCGATTGGAAACGATGGTTGAGGGTTCATCAGTGGTTGGTTTTCCTTCCATTTGCCACTGAGCCCATCCGCCATCCAGTACGGCTACTGCTTTAGCCCCAATCTGTCTGATCAACGTCCACAAACGGGAGGCAAGAAAGCCACCTGATTGATCATAGATGACCACCTGACTTTCTGGTCTCAGCCCCCACACGCTTAACTTTTGGAGCCAGGCGATCCGATCTGGCAAAGGATGCCTTCCGGTTACTCCAGGGATAATTTCACCGGATAGGTCCTCATCCAGGTGAGCGTAGATTGCGCCTGGAATGTGCGCATGAGTATATTCTCGCCTGCCTTGTTCGGTGTCAGCCAGATAAAAGCGGGTGTCAAAGATCAATACGTGGGGCTCTCCAAGAAGTGGGAGCAGTTCTTCGCAACGGATGATGGTGGTAAACATATCCGAAGATAGGGGTAGGAGAAAGTAGATGCAACTGAGGAGGATTCTCCTGGTTTTCGGCATAGCCGAATCTGCGGGATGGCTTGCGGCCACACCACTGGACATTTCTCGAATCTCCATTGGATTGATTTTGTACAAGCTAGGTATCGCCTGCCGCGGGCCTAACTTTTTGAGCGGCCAAAAAGTGAGCAAAAAGCCGCCGAAGTCCCAGCCCAACTCGCTTTTCCTCCCCTAACTCGGACTTCGTGGCCCACCCGCTTGTGTGATGAGAGCTTCGCTTTAAAGCTATCACTTGGACTTTTGTCCAGTGGTATGGCTTGCGCGGTGTGAGTGGGCGGCGGCTTGTTTGAGCTCATGTGGGCTGGTGCGGCAGGTGGTGGGCATAGCGAGGCCAGAGCACACGGCTGCTAGGCCGACCTTTTGGTCGGGCGAGCAGGCACACCCACATCCATGAGTACGTCAGGAAAAAGAGGCTATTGTTTCCAGCGACTGGGCCGCTTCCGTTCGATGGGTTGCCAGGAGGGCGCGTCAGCCTCTTCCTCTTCTTCTAGGAGATCACTGGACGAGCCGGAGGAATCTCCCTGCTTTTCCTGATATTCAGATTCGTGCATAACCCGGATGGAATTACCATCCACGTATTCTCCGCTGAGCTCTTCTATGGCTTGTTCGGCTTCGTCTTCGAACTCCATCTCAACCCAAGCGGTGAAGGTGTCCTTGCCAGGATCTGGTTCCTCATTGAGGAATACCTCTGCTACATCTCCGATGTCAGCAAACATCGCCTTGATATCATCTATGCTAGTAAGGCGATTGAGGTTAGAAACATAAAGTTTCATGGGATTTACAACTGGAAACTAAGGGATAAAAAGTGGTGAATTCTCGCGAAAATTCAGGGGATTACTGAATCTTTCCACATAGAAACGGAATGATCTTGAAAGCTGCAAACTTTTGCTTTCCATAAGGTAGCGTTTTCGTAGAAAAAGCTCAAATTCTGGGGAATCTTTTGCCATGAAAATCAAATGCCCGCCCTGACGATAGCCAGGACGGGCGAATGATGATAGGCTTTATGGTGAATCAATTGGCGTCCAGAATGGTTCCTGAACCGTCTACTTCGATGCTGAGGGAAGGCTGTCCTTTGTAAAAGACATCGCCTGATCCCAGAATTTTTACCGTTAGGCTTTCGGTTACCTGTACTTCCGCACTTCCTGAGCCTTGCAGATTGAGGTTGGTGGTTGCGGATACCAGATTGAAGGCTCTCATGTTGCCGGAACCTCTGATTTCGCTCTGATGCAGGGTCGTGCTGCCATGCAGATGCAAATCGCCTGATCCCCGCAATTCAGTTTGAATTTCGTCTGCGGTGATCTTCAGCACGACATTGCTGGAGCCTCCTAAGTCAAGATAGGCTTGTCCCACTTGAGCGACTAACTCGATGCCACCTGATCCTTGCACGGCCAAGTCGAGAGCGTCTGTGGTGAAGGTGGTTTCGGAATAGACATCTCCAGAGCCATTGATTTCTAATCCCTGTAATTCACTTAGGTAGAGATCAATCCGAATGGTTTTGGCTTGGCGAATGCAGCGATCATTGGAGATGGTCAGTCGATCATTGCTTTGAAGGGTCAGGATGTCCCCCATGAGATTGTCTTGAGCAGTAATCTCTACCCGATGGTCGCTGTCTTGGTGGAGATAGACATCCGCAGCCATATCGAGCTCGATTCGAGTGAAGGCATCCATTTCACGCACTTCTACTACTCGCGCGCCATCCCCTTGCACACAGCGCAGATTGGGGACTTCTTCACATCCACTGCTCACAATGAGTAGCAGGGCAGCCATCAGAAGGGAAAAATATTTCATAGTTGAGAGAGTTTGACAAGTTGATTTGACCCAATGACCTAGAGACAGGACTAAGGTTGCATCTGTGATCCCAAAGAAATGAATTCTTCCAAGTTCATGCTGCAAACGCACTGGTTCACGCTGCCTCCGTTAAGGTTCACTCCGCGCTGCAGAAGGTTCATTCCCCTGATTCGTGGGTTCATTCCCGTTTGGTGGAATTCAGGTGGTAGAATGATGAGTTTTGATCATCACCTGTTAACAAGAGCTATGAAATCCAATATCAAACAACAAGCGTTTCCCAAGACCGATCCTTTGATTGAGCAGTGTAAGCAAGGCGATCGCAAAGCCCAACATACCTTGTACAACCGCTACCTACGGGCCATGCATCGAGTGGCCATGAGGATCACTGGAGATAGCGTAGAGGCCGAAGATGTCATCCAAGAGGCCTTTGTGCGGGCATTTCGCAACCTGAACAAATTCAAAGGAGACGCCACTTTTGGAGCCTGGCTCAAGCGGATTGTGATCAATACCTCTATCAACCATCTGAAAAAACGCAAGGGGGAGTTCGTTGACATTGAAGACGAACGACTGGAATTGCCCAATGAAGAGGTCATCCCCGGTCCCGCTACTTCCTGGAACATGCAACAGATCGAAGCTGCCATGCACCAACTTCCAGATGGGTACCGCAGTGTGTTCCAATTGTATTTGTTGGAAGGCTATGACCACAAGGAAATTGGGAGCATCCTGAATATTTCTGAGGCGACTTCAAAATCTCAATTCAGCCGGGCTAAGCGAAAAATGCGCGAATTGTTGCAGCATTCTCGTTTTGTAACCAGCGGGGCCTTTCTTTCTAGTACCCGTTCGGCTCAACCTATGCCCATGTACGTATGAGAATCTCTTTGTTTTGTTGGATGAATGGCTGTCTAGCCGCAATGATTGCCTTGGCTCCTTTGGGGGTCAGTGCCGCTGAATTAACGCGCAACATCGAGCGCAATTATCCCGCGAGTGCCCATAGCGGCCTGGAGATTCGGAGCAGTGGAGGGGCGGTGAAAGTGCAGCCTTCCACCAAATCCGAAATTGAAATCTTCATCACCATTCGAGCCAGAGCAGCGACGGAAGAGGCCGCGCAGGCATACCTGGATCAGGTAGAAATTCGGGAACGCCAGTTTGGTGATCAGTTGCAATTGGAAACGCAGGCGTTGGGCCAAAGGCTGTGGCAGGTCGGGGGGAATGACGATCTCGAAGTGATTTATGAGGTGTTCCTGCCGGAGAGCCATGCCTTGGAAGTTCAACTGAAGCGAGGGGACATCGACTTGGGCAATCGGGGGGGAAACGTGGACATCGAATTGAGTCATGGGGATCTGATCGCGGATACGCTTTATGGAAATGGCAATCGCCTGGAACTCCACCGTGGCAAAGCTCGGATTGATTCGGTAGGGGGCATGGATCTACAACTGTCTCTGGCGGAGTTGGATCTGGGAGCGGCTGGGGAGCTTTATCTGCGTAGCCAAACTGCGAAAGTGAAGGTCGGCAGGGTAGGGAATCTGGACCTGGTGGCGCATCTGGGCGAATTGACCTTGGGCTGGGTGGGAGACGTTCAAGGCCGCTATACCTCTTCGCAATGTAGCATCGAGACCTTGGCGCGAAGCCTGGACCTGGATGTCAAATACGCTCCCGCTTTGGAAATCGAGACGGTACAAGCAGGATTTTCCCGCATTGATCTGCGCGGCAATGCTACGGGCATGCGCTTGGGCGTAGAGCCATCTGCCAGTTTTGAACTGGAAGCAGAGATGGCCTACGGAGAATTGGAAGCCAAAGACTGGAAAGATGAAATAGAAGAGGAGAAGACCAGCAGCAACGGGAAAATCTACCGCAAGGTAGCTGATGCCACGGCCCGGAGTCGTACCGCCCCCGGATTGATCACCATTGACAACCGATACGGGCGGGTGAAGATCACCCAAAAGGCCGGAATGAAGTATTAGAGACCGGACAAAAGTCTCAAATAAACCGAAAGGAAGCAGGGGCATACCTGCTTCCTTTCGGTTTTATGTGGGAACCTGAAATGGAACTCTCTGGCTTGCCCCGTCTTCCTGATGTAGCTCCCCTCACCTACCGAGCTTTTTTCCCCACAGCTTCCTTTTCTTGTCATTCATCCTAAGATCCGTCGTCATGTACGTTGGTAGCTGGTTCCGTCGTCCTTATTCTGAAGCGCGTCTTCGTCTATTTCTGAAAACGGGTGGTCCGTTGGCTCAACAAGCTTTGCAAGCCTTGCTCCTGGCGCATCAAGATTTCATTGGTAAAGGGCAAAAGCGTTGGAACATTTCAGAGCAAATCGCTCGCAAGGGCTATTACTTGGCCTTGACCGATGTGCTGGACATGGCCCGCCAGAATGACCCCTCCCTACCAGGAAAACGGCTTTCTCAGCATCTGTTTGAGCAATTCCGGTTGCGAGTAACGGGCTATCAGCGTAGTGGGGAATGGGAAAGCGAGATGATGGCGCTTCGCCGCCTTGCTCCTGGCCTGAATGCAGGCAACTGGATGCGACTGCGCAGGTTTTTGGCGCCTCTCTCTTGGGGCAAGGCCCGCGAGCGTTTCCAACAATTGCGAGATACTTGTCAAATGATCTTGTTATTGGGGTGGCAAGGATTCTCGGATGATGACCTTGCAGCGGTGGTGGGATACAAAAAAGGTCGGACCGTTGCAGCTCGCCGAAAGCAAGCCTTACGACAACTCTCCAAAGACATTTGGCAAGAAAGTTTGCGGCTAATTGAGTAACCCTCACGGGGGTCCCAAGAATCAAACAGATCCTCCCTTATTCATATCAGAACGTGAAAGTTGGTGCGATTGCGTGCCAACCCAGGTTCTCCTAATTCGAAAACACGATGCTTTCTCTTCACATTGAACCTTATCTGAATGGCGAACTGCCATTGCTAGAACAGCGAAACTTCGAACAAGCTCTACTGACCGATCTGGCAGTCCAAGAGCAGTTGAAAGCGGCTTTGCTGGCCCGCAAAGTGGTCGCAGAAGTTGCTCAGCAAGAGCTGATCCAACAATTTGCCCATTGGGAAGCCGAAGCCCAATTGCAAGAGGCGGAGCCAATTCGTCGCCGTCGATTGCTATCCATGGTGGCGGGACTGGGGCTGTTTCTCTTTCTGAGCATGGGGGCTCGTTTGGAATGGGTAGGGCATCGCTTCGAACAACACCCCTGGAAGGAGGTCATGCGACCTGTGCAGACGGAGATTCCAGCCTGGGAAGCCATCGCAGATCCCGCTTTGCAAGTGCGGTGGGAAGATGCCCTGCGGCAGTACGAGCAGCAACGATATGAGGCTGCTTCTACCCAATTGATCGAATTGATCGCCCGACTCCCGGACGGGGAAGTGACCAATCGCTGTCGACTCTATTTGGGCTCTTGCCAGTTGATGCTGCAAGAAGGAGAGCAAGCGATATCGGTCTTGCTGGGGATGGAATTGGGCAGTCGCTATGCCCTGGAAGCTCGCTATCTGATGGGGCTCGCCTATTGGAAGAATCAGCAGTTGGCAGAGGCCGATCAGCACCTAACGACCTTGAGTCAGGACATTCACGCGGGGCATTGGCAGGCATCTGCCAGGGAAGCCCTTCAGCTACTCGTCCGTTCGGAGGGCCGACAAGCCCAGGTCAATCACGGCTTGTAATTCAGCTTTGGGAGGAGATAATTTGGCCAGCACTTGAAGACCGTTGCTCAGGGTGAATAGGAGGACGGCCAAATCTGCGAGGTTTCTCTTTGGGGAAATCTCGCCTTTTTGCACCCCTTTTTCCAAGTAGGTCATCATGAATGCTTCAAAGTCCTCCCGATTCTTCAGGAGGGAATTCAAAATGACTGGGTCACCCGGCAGCAATTCTGTGGTGCAATTGACTGCAAAGCAGCCTTTCTTGTCCGCGTCATCCAGCGTTTCGAAGACGGAAGCGTAGTAAAACTTGCGTAACCCCTCTAGGACACTGGCTTGCTGATCGAGGAAATCCCTCATCTGCTGGAGACTTTCCTGGCGATACACCTCAAATGCACGCGTGAACAAGGCCTCTTTCCCCTTAAACGTATCATACAGGCTGGCTCGGTTAATGCCGATGTGCTCCACCAGATTTTGGATGGAGGTCGCATGATAGCCTTGCTTCCAAAACAGCTCTTTGGCGCGGTGAAGCACGGTCTGTTCATCAAATTGTTTGCTGCGAGGCATAGGGACAGGGATCAGGGTTCAGAGATCAGGGAGGCAGGGTTCAGTAGATACAAAAGTAGGGGTTTGGAATCTTCGTTCCAAACCCCTACTTGATTCAAAACGAGAGGATTAACCGAGAATGGGATTCAGATTGACTCACCGTCGATGTTGTACTCGCTGCCGGTGATGAAGGAAGCATCATCAGAAGCGAGGAAGGTAACCAGTTTTGCGACTTCATCCGGCTGACCAAAGCGCTTGAGTGGGACTCGTTGTTGCATGGCCCCAGCGAATTCGGTCATGACTTCTTCAGGCATCCCTGATTTTCCAAATATGGGGGTACTGACCGGACCCGGGTTGATGGCATTGACTCGAATGCCTTTGGGAGCCAATTCGAAGGCTGCGGTGCGGGTCAAAGAATTGAGTGCGGCTTTGGAGGCGGCGTAGGCGGCAGTATTGGGCATGCCCGTATAGGCGTTGACAGAGGAGAGGTTGATCACGGAAGCCCCTTCTTTCAGGAGAGGGATGAACTTCTGGAGGGTGAAAAAGGCTCCTTTGAAGTTGATGTCCATGTTGTAGTCAAAGACTTCTTCCGTCAGGGCTTCGAGGGGAGCGCCTACAAATACGCCAGCATTGATGAAAAGAATGTCCACCTGCCCAAATTGCTCCTGCACCTGAGCGACCAGGCGATCCGTATCTGCCAAGTTGGCCTGATCTGCTACGATGCCAGTTGCGCCAAGCTCCGTGGCTGCGGTTTGAACGGCATCTGCTTTGCGTCCCGTGATGATGACCGTGGCGCCTTGCTCGATCAGATCCTTGGCGGCGGCATATCCGATGCCACTATTTCCTCCGGTAACGACTGCGATTTTGCCAGTAAATTTGCTCATTGTTCTTGGTTTGGTAGGTAAATGAAAGCGATTGGTTGGATGATCTTCCATTTTGGAATGATCGTTCTGAATATGGAAACGGCCATTCTGGAATGAATGTTCCAAAAAAGATCAAATTTTTTGCCCCCCTTGTCTTAAGAAGCTCATAATCAGGAGGAAAAATATTGGTTCTTCTACCCTTTTAGTGAGACTTGAAAAATAACTTCCTCTTTTCGCGTAGATATTTCTTTCCAGATCAAGGAAG
>JBCCCJ010000088.1:0-9843 GCA_039033615.1 Bacteroidota bacterium | reverse complement strand
CGGTGGTGCCCAATTCTCACTTCAACCAATACACGGCGAATCTGGGGGCACGAATCAACGTCAGCAAGCGCATCACCGCCGATGTTGCCGTCTCTTACGTGAAATTCTCCCGCAAGAACAGCCCGTCCCTCGGCGACGACAACAATGCCTCCTTCGGGAAAGGCATCCTCTACAGTTGGCCGCGCTCTTATCAGGGCTTGGAGCGGGAGCTGAATTTCAATGCGGATAGTACCCGCCATGACTACAATGGTAACTATCCCTTCAGCTTTACGCCACGCCACCTCTGGTGGAATACCTACAATCAAAACACCTACCTCAATCGCAACAAACTCATCGGCTCTTTTGCCCTGGAGTATGCCGTTACCGATTGGCTGAACATCACTGCCCGGACGGGGATTGACCAAACCAACAATGAATTTGAAACCCGCAACAATCCAATAGATGTGTTTGGAGTGGAAGAAGGCCTGTACGGACGAGAAATTGACCAAAACATCGTGTACAACCACGAATTTCTCGCCACCGCGACCAAAGAAAACCTATTTGCAGAGGGCTTCAACCTGAGTTGGTCCGTGGGAGGAGCCGCCTGGCATCGGCATCAGTACGGCCTGAATGTCACCACCGATCAGTGGGTGAATCCCTGGCTCTTTGCCTTTTCCAATTACAATGGCTTGGACCAAAACCGGATTCCGGTGCCGCAGGAAATTCGCTTTGACAAAAAGATCAATTCCCTCTTCTCCTTTCTGAACCTGAGCTATGACAACGCCATTTTCCTGGAACTCTCCGGGCGAAATGATTGGTCCTCTGCCTTGCCGCTAGAGAACAATTCCTATTTCTACCCCTCTGCTTCGCTCAGCTACATCCTCTCCGATCACCTGAAACTAGATCGGCTGAAAGTAGATTTCCTGAAACTGCGGCTTTCCTACGCCAAGGCAGCCAATGACACCGATCCTTTTCTGCTGGACTTTGTGTACAACATCAGCACCTTCAACGGCAACCAAACGGCGAGTCTGCCCAACGTGCGTCCGCCTGCCGAATTGCGTCCACAACAAGCAGATTCCTATGAAGCAGGCATGACTTTGGGCTTGTTTGACAATCGGATTGACCTCGACCTAACCTATTACTACATCCAATCTTTTGACCAGATTTTGGAATCTCCCGTGCCTACTTCTTCTGGAGTTAGTTCCATTCGCATCAACAATGGCGTGCTGGAAAATGAAGGCTGGGAAGGTCGCATCACGGTCAACGTACTGGAACGGAGCCGGAGTTACCTCAAAATGGGCCTGAATTTCACCCGCAACCGAAATCGGGTATTGAGCTTGGGCGATGGGGCCGAGCAATTGGAGATCGCGGAAATTTGGGGAGATTTTGGACCGAAGATCATGGTGCGGGAAGGCGAGAATTACGGCACAATCTATGGCTATGATTACGTGCGACATGAAGGCAGTGGTCAGCCCATTCTCAATGAAGCGGGCACCCATTACGAGATCACCCAAACCCACGTTCCGGTTGGGAACTCCGCGCCGGACGCCTTGATGGGCTATACGATCGAAGGGCGCTGGCGAGACTTCACCTTCAGTGCCTTGGTCGATGCCAAAATCGGCGGCGATGTCTATGCGGGCTCCTACGTGATCGGCCTGCAAACGGGCCAAAGCCCCGAGACCTTATGGGAGCGAGACGGGAACGGCCTGCCTTATACTGATCCCGATGGCAACGTCCGCAATGTGGGCGTAGTGTTACCAGGGGTCTATGCCGATGGTACCCCCAACGATAAGGTGGTCCACCATTACTACAAATACCTCCCGAATGCGGGTGGCTGGGGAAAAATCATCACCACTCCTGGCATTCTGGACAATACTTGGGCTCGCTTGCGAGAAGTGGCGCTCAGCTACCAATTTCCGGCGAATTTTCTCCAGAAAAGTCGAGTGTTTGAGGGCTTGAACCTAAGCCTGGTGGGCCGGGATTTGATGTACCTCTACACCTCTTTGCCGGACAATGTCAACCCTGAAGGTACTGGCGGAGCAGGCAATGCCCAAGGGCTAGAATGGGCCTCTTTTCCCAGCATGCGCTCTCTCAGTGTTCGAATCGGGGCGCGCTTTTGAGGGGGGAAGCGGGAGCCCAGAAGTGTGAGGCGAGATTTCTTTTTTGATGAATGATAACACCAGTTTGAATGATATTTTTTGCACTTCGCAATATGTGGCCTGAAACTAAGCGTACGCCCCCTTGCAGCACGGGAAAGCGGGAGAGAGAAGGGGGTTGGGGGATGAAAAAAGACAATCACCCCCCAGCCCCCCTCTCCAACACCCCCCAGTCAGCCGCACAGGGGGGCGGTCTTCGACTAGCTTGTATGTTGCTGCTGACGCTGAGCTTCTTCTCTTGCGACCGGGGCTTTGAAGATCTGAATCAAAACCCCCTGGCCCCTACGGTGGTGAATTTCGAGGCCATTTTCAATGAATTGGTCAACTCCCTGCGGCTGGGCTGGAATCGCCAACTGTTTCTGCACAATGAGATTCTCTACGATGTCACCGAGCAGGGCGTGGTAACCGCCAAGACCTTCGGCAATGTCGATGCCGGGGCGGAAGACGTCTGGCAGAACTACTATTTCGCCCTGAAAAATGCCCGCCAATTGGAGGCTGCATTGGAAGAACTCAGTTCTGCAGATCCGGAAGCAGCCGCGGTGGTGCAAGCTCAGATCGACATCCTCATGGCCTACAAAACGGTTCAGGTGATGGACCTCTTTGGGGACATCCCGTATTCGGAAGCTGGACAAGCCTACACCGAGGATGCCATCGTCCGTCCTGCCTACGACGATGCCAGGGAGATTTATCTGGCGCTGATTGAGGACTTGAGCAATGCCAGTGAACTGCTGGCCAACCTCCCTTCCAACACCATGCTGGGGAATTCCTACCTCCGGGTAGGGGGAGGAGACGCCCTTTTTTCAGACAACCTCTCTCTCTGGGGGAAATTCGCTAACTCCTTGCTGCTGCGGTATGCGGTGCGCATCTACGATCTGGAGCCGGAGTTGGTCGATGCCGAAGTCAATCGCCTCTTGACGGGAGGCTTTGATCTGATCAATCCCGGTGAGGATGTCGTCATGCTGCCCGCTGTGCAAGGCTGGTCCAATCTGGGCGTCAATTGGTCCTTTCGGGAACACAACCAACTGCGGCTCGGCACCACCATGTGGAATTATCTCACCGAAGACGAGGAAATTCTCGATCCGCGATTGCGCATCTTTTTCGAGCCCAACAACCAGGACGAATGGGTGCCTTTTCCCCAGGTTTCCACTGTAACTACTCCTCAGTCAGGCGGCGATCCCTATCAAAAAGACGTGCGCGACAATGTCTATGGCAACAAAGGGGATGGGAATCTGTATGCTTCTTTCAATTTTTATCTGGTGCGGGACGAACAGGACATTCCGGAGATCCTGATGAGTGCGGCGGAGGTGAAGTTTTTGCTGGCGGAGGTCTTTTTGAGAGGCATCGGGACCGCCAAAGATGAATTCATCGCTGCTTTTCGCTACCAAGAAGGCATGTTGACTTCCATGCAGTATTGGCAAGGGATCGCTCAGCAATCCGCCATTTGGGAAAATCAACCGCCGATTCTCTCGACCGGAGAGTTGTTTGGCGTATCTGAGCATCCCCGCTTCAAATATCAAATTGGTGAGCCGGAAGAGGCCAACCTCGCCAAAATCTACGCCCAGAAATGGGTGGATTTCTTTCGCCAACCCTGGGAAGCGTTTGTCTTGGTGCGACAAACGGACCTTCTGCCCCGAGAAAAGCCCGCCAATGAATTCTATCGCTTCACCTATCCGCAGTCAGAGCTTTCTTTCAATGAGGCCAACTGGCGCACTCAAGCTGAGAAAATGGGCGGGGACGAGACGAATGTAAAGTTGTGGTGGATGGAATGATTAGACGCCAAGCGTATGATCATTCCGAGAGAGGAGAACGAAGATTCGATAGCTTTAAATGGCAGTCGCGACGCGCCTGCTTTTTTCTGTAAGGCATCTGTTTCTACCAAGCTGCGAATCGCTCTGCGCTTCGTTTTTTGAGGGCTGGTTCGACATACTTCGACAGGTGCTCACCACAAGTCCTTGTCAATAGGCAATCGCAGCCTGGAGGGATGCGTATTTCGGTAGCAAATCGAAGAGAGAAGGGTTGGGAGCAGGCGCGGAGCGACTGCCATCTATGCCAAGATCACCAGTGAATTTGTGACAGTTGAAGTACACCCACCACTTTTTCTCCGAAAAATGGATCCCAGAAACCCTTCCCAAGGGAAATCCTTCCCCCAAGCCAGAAATGGCTAGGTTTTCGAAGCAGAGATCGACAACTTCCTCCTCCCGCAATCCTCTTCGGAGAGCTTGGGGGAATCAACTGGTGCCTCTACTGCCAACCTTGACTGACATCTTTACCTTCAGCGAAATGAAACTGCTTCTTTTTACTGGTCTGTTCGCCTTGCTGGGCACTGTTCTTTTTGCCCAAAGCCCCTATGTGTTCCTGGAAGAAAATGGCCTGGTGGTGATGGAATTTGAATCCACGACGACCTATGGCTCCTGGATGATTGATACGACCATCTCCGGCTATGTGGGCGACCATTACCTGCATTATACCGGACCAAATTATTACAACAACCCCGGAAACTCCCTGCTGACTTATCAGGTAGAAATCAGCACCGTCGGAACCTATCGCTTTCAATGGCACAGCCGCATCGCACAGGGCACAAGCAATACCGACCACAACGATAGCTGGCTGCGGATTCCTGATGCGGCGGGATTTTATGCCCAAAAAGGCGCGTCTATGTTGTATCCACACGGGAGTGGGATGTCGCCCAATCCCGAAGGCTCCGGTTCCAACGGTTGGTTCAAAATCTACCAGAATGCGCTGGGAAACTGGACCTGGAATACCTTCACTAATGACAACAATCCCTATAGCATCTATGTCGATTTCGATTCGGTGGGGGTCTATACCATCGAGGTCGCAGGCCGCTCCAAAGGCCACGCCATCGACCGCATGGTGCTCTATCACAGCTCGGTGAATACCGCTACGGCCACCAATCTGGGTCGGCCTGAATCGCCGAAAGATTTGGTGTCTTCGATTGCGGCGGATTGGCAGGACCTAGCGGTATATCCCAATCCCGCTCAAGATCAGGTGGAAATTGTGTTCCCGCCTTCGCTACAACTTCGCACTACCTCTATTTCGCTACTGGACCTCTCCGGGAAGTTGGTGAAAGAAGTATCGGTGTCGCAGCAAAACGATCAGCGCCTTCACATTCCGATTGATGAACTGCCTGCGGGGATGTATCTCCTGTTGTTGAATGCTGAAACTACTCCCTATCGGGGGAAGTTTATGAAGCAGTAGCGAGAGGGGTCAATCCTTGTCCATCCGGCTGATGATCAGGCGGATTTGCCCCATGTGATTGGCTTGGTGCTCCATGACGTGGTACCAGGCCCAATGGTGGTTCATCTTGCTCTTTTTGACTTTGGCCGCAAACCATTTGTCATCCTTGGTTTTCAACAGCCGGAGGGTTTCCGCCCGTACCTCGTCCCAGATATCGAGATAGTGCTTGATCGGTTGGTCGACAAGGTTTGCTCTGGCCTGATCCCCAAGGCTGAGGGCAGCTCCCCATTGTGCTTGTTCTGCTTGGGTGAAGCCGCGATTCTCAAACGAAAAAATTTGATAATATCTTTCCACCGCTGCCAAATGCAGAATCAAGGCGCCAATCCGATTGGCTTCTTCGTTCAGCAAAAAATCAGTCTCTTCTACGCTGAGGCCTCGTACGCTGTTCTCCACACGTTTTCTGAGGTCTTCCAGCATGCAAACCATCGTTCCGATTTGAGGGGAGTAGCCCTTAGCGGGTTTGATGACTTGGGCTTGCGCGGGCTGGGGAACGCTCAGGATGATGAGGAGCAGGAGGCTCAGCATGCCTCGGAGGAGGACGTTTGATGTTGGCATATTCGTCTTTTTGTGAGAAGATAGGGAACTTGGTCATCATGCCAGAATGGTGCAATAAGGGAATGGATGATCCTGACCTGAATGCCGAATTCACCTTCCTGGTTGAAGAACTCTGGATCGGGGAGTATCTTTTGCTTCTGAATCTCGAAATCATGGAGTGTCAGTTGTGCATACAAAATGGAATCCTCGCTGGCGTGGCCTTGATGGCCTGCCTTCATGGTCTGTTGTTAGGCGCAATTTTGGCGATGAGCCCCCGTCTGAGGTCCAAATCAACCCGTTTTCTGGCCTTGGCGCTGGTAGGAGTTGCTTTCATGCTGTTGTACGAATTCTTCTACTATGCGGGAATAGAGGAAATCGTGCCTGATCCGATCTACTATTTGTTGCCCTACCTTCGGACTTCCCTGCCGATTGGAATCTTCTACTTTGTGGTGTTTTTGATTCAGCCGGATCACCAACTCCATCGCTGGGAAAAGAGTGGGTATTGGGTGCTATTGATAGATTTTTTGCTCGACGCCTTGAATGTGCCCGTCTATTGGACCAACCCGGAAACCATGGGGGGCGAGACCGTCGAGACCTTGCTGGATTTCGCTAGTGAAGGGGTTGGGCTACTTGCTTCTCTCTTCTTCTTGTCAGCCGCCTTGTTCCGGGTTCGCTCTTACCAAACCTTCCTGTTTACCCATTATTCCAATACCACCCGAAAAAACCTTGTCTGGCTCCAAACCTTTATATGGCTGGTGCTAGGCGTGCTCCTCATCTGGCTGATCAGTTCTGGACAGTATTTGATGAATCAAATGAATGCCTATGAGTTTACCTCCAAAATCATGTTGCTTGGGCTGGTGGGCTTGCTGTTCTGGATCGGCTATTTTGTGATTCTCCAGTACCAATGGTTTGAATTGGTGCCCCTGCCAGAAGAAGCGGTCGCCAAGGCTCCTGAGGAAAACAAACTCTCGGCGAAGACGGAGACCTACTTCGAGGAAGTGTTGGAATTGATGGAGAACAAAAAGCTGTTCGAAGATCCCGATCTGACCCTGGATCGCTTGTCAGAACGACTGCAAATCAGTAGCGGCTACCTCTCCCAAATCATCAGCGAGAAGGCGGAGAAGAACTTCTTTGAATTTGTCAATCACTACCGCATCGAAGCGGTTAAGCACAAGTTGTTGGATCCAGCCTTTGGGCATTACACCATTCTGGGGATCGCGCAAGAAAGCGGCTTTCAATCCAAGTCCACCTTCAATGCCGTCTTCAAAAAAATTGCGGGCATGACCCCTTCAGAATTCAAGCGGAAGAGTCGGACTGCCTGAGTACAGGGTAAACGAAATTTCTTTTCATCACGCGTGTCATCCCGAGTCTCCCGAGGGATCTGTTGTCTATCATAGGGACACATGAGGTGCTTCGACAGGCTCAGCATGACACATTTTGTGTGGTAATTTTTTCCATTTACAGGGTACTGAGCCTTCTTTCGCCCCTCATTTGGGAAAGACATTGACATCTCTTTCTACACTCTGCCAGGTAGGGAAATTTTCTTGTGGTAGTTGGAAGCATCATCCATGCGTTGGGTACCAGAAAAAGAGTGCGACATCCCTCAAATTCTTCCTTCTCGGACTTGTAAAAGGGGCTTTTCTGCATCTTGGGGGGATTTTGTTCGTCTAGTTAATCGGTCAGCTGAACTGATAAGGCTTGGCCTTTTCCATCAACATTGAACCATTCCCCCCACATGAAGCGAAGCGAATTCATCCACAAAAGTCTTGCCTTTGGCGCCGGGATGTCCCTCTTTTCTTTGATCGCGCAGTCCTGTGAACAGCCAGAAGATGGCGGCTTGATCCCGATTCTGGATACCGAATTTTCCGGCAAGGTACTCATCATTGGAGCCGGGGCCGCAGGTATGGGAGCGGCCTACTTCCTGGAGCGGAACGGCATCGAATACGAGGTGCTGGAGGCTTCGACTACCTTTGGCGGGCGGGTAAAACGAGCCAGTGGGTTTGCGGATTTTCCCATTGACCTGGGGGCGGAATGGTTGCACGCTGATCCCGAGACCTTGACAGAATTGGTGGCTGATCCCACGACTGCCGTGGACGTGGACTTGATTCGCTATCGTCCCCAGGAAATTGAAGCCTGGAATGGCAACAAACTCAATCGCCACAATTGGGTACGGGCCTTATATGCTGAATACAAATTCAAAAGCATCACCTGGTACGGCTTCTTCGAGAAATACTTCATCCCCCACATCGGCGATAAGATCCGCTACAAGCAAGCGGTGGCCAAAATCGACTATACCGGAGATCAAGTGGCGGTTACGACTGAGGAGGGAGAGGTATTCGAAGCAGACAGAGTACTGATCACCATTCCGATCGCTGTCCTGCAGCAAGAAACCATTGAGTTTGTACCTGCCTTGCCCGCGGAAAAGAAAACCGCCATCCAGAACGTGTACATCGGTGATGGGATCAAGGTCTTCATCGAATTCACGGAACGTTTCTACCCCGACCTTGTCCTGACCAATGGCCTGTGGAGCAGCGGAGAGGCGGCAGAACATCTCTTTTATGACGCCGCGTTCCGCAAAGAGGCGCAAAGCCATGTGCTAGGCCTGTTCACCGTGGGAGAGAAAGCCACTCCTTATACCAATTTGAATTCGGAAGAGGAGATCATGACGAAAATCATGGCCGAGTTGGATGAGATGTTTGATGGCAAGGCGAGTGATACTTATGTTCAGCATGTGATCCAAAATTGGTCCAAAGAGCCTTACATCGGAGGCTCTTATGCCCTAGACTACGAAGGGGACCGAGAAGACATCATCGACACCATTCTTGCTCCGGTCAACAACCAACTCTATTTCGCTGGAGAGGCCCTGAACAAAGTTTGGCAATCCACCGTGAACGGAGCCTGTGAGTCTGGCTATGCGGTGGTGCAGGAGATGGTGTCAATTTGAGGAAGGCTACTTCCATTAACAGAGGGAAAAGGCCGGTCCAACCTCCATGTGTTGGGAGAGATTTTTTGATCATTTTCTCACAACGACCAACTTCTGGGGGAGGCTGTATTGATTCCCATGTTTCATGCGGAGGACATACACGCCACTGGGGAGGTGATCCACGTTGATTTGGTGGGTCTGATGGCCCCTGCCGGAAGCGTTTCCGTCGAATCGCTCGATGATCTTCCCCGATGGATCACTCAGTTCAAATTGGACCGACTGGCTGTGAGGGAGGGAGTAGCGAATGGTGGCTGTCGAATGGGCTGGGTTGGGAAAAACGGAGAGCAACTGTGCTTGGGCGAGCGAAATGACGGGATCAGAAAGATTCGTAACGACCGACCTGCCCAGGCTTGCGACTCTGCTTTCCTCCAAATCGGAGCGGAAGGCTCGCGCCTGAAACTTGGATTGACCGTCCCACAAGATGGGGGTTTGATATGTTGGGCTGCTGAGGGTCGGGACGGTTCCGTCGGTGGTATAATGAATACTGGCTCCCGGAGTCCAACTAGAGAGGCTGATCTGTATCTCCTGTGAAGTCATGGTGTCTAGTTCGAAAATGGGCATACCGGCTCTGCCGATGTTGAAGCCCGTCAAGAGTTGCGCCTCGGAATGATAATAGCGGTCAAAGAAATAAGGATCGCTCCCGTAGGTTTGCCAGAGCGTTTTCAGCTGATCCAGGATGGGTAGATAGCTACTTTCATACAGGGCAACGTCAGGGATTCCCCTGCCCCCCCAAACCAAAGCAATCAAGTATTTGTCTACCCCATTGGCGGCGCCCCAGGCGTCCCCTTTGGTTACCCCAAAGGCATTGGCTTTCCGATATTGACCCATGACGTACCTCGCCCAGGCCCAATCTGCTCCAGCAGAGGATGCTGCATTTTCCCCCATGTAGGTACTGGTTGCGTAGGTGTAGATGAACGGGCGAAAAGAAGCCGCCGG
>JBCCCJ010000087.1:0-9863 GCA_039033615.1 Bacteroidota bacterium | reverse complement strand
CCTGCCTGTTGGAATCATCTTCGGGACGGTCGGCATCGTCTTTTTGTTAGGGAATCTCCTCCACCTTCCAGGTTTCGGAGAAGTCATATTTGGTCAGGAAATTCTCCTTCACAAAGGAGAAGTGCTAGAGGTATTTCGCGCGCTAGGCATCCTCCCAGACCGATTGAATCCAGAAGTTGGCCCGATGATGCCCCAAGAAATCTGGGTACTCTGGTTCATCGTCCTCGTGTTTGGTCTGATTGGTGGTGCAACGGTCAATCTCCTCTTCAACATTGGAGAAGAAGTAGGTTGGCGGGGATTCATGCTGGTCGAGACCAAATCGCTTGGTTTCTTGGGTAGCAACCTGATCATTGGTGGAATTTGGGGTGTCTGGATGCTCCCGCTCTATTTGATGTCTAGTGGGAAAAGCCTCATGGCAATGGGGATGTGGGAAGTCATGGCCATCGTTGGTTTTGCCATCGCGATTGCCTTTCCCATGGCTTATTTCAGCATCAAGACCCGCAGCATCTACGCTTCTGCGACCTTCCACGGAGTCCTGAACAACATCACCATGCTCAGCGCTTTTTTCATCTGGGGAGAAAATGAACTTCTCGGTAGCGTGAAAGGATTGGCGGGCATGTTTGTTCTCTTGCTAATCACCTTCCTGATCATCCGCTACGATCAACGATTCGTGGACAAATACGATAAGTGGGTCTATTGATGCACCGGATGGTTTTGTTGGTTTTCTGCCCTTCAGCTTGTTAATTCGCTGAAAACGCAATTCCGCTGCTCATGCAAATTGTTCCTGCACTGTATATCAAGGATGGCAAAGCTGCCGCCTACGTTCCCAGCGACTACGAAAACCTAGAGTATTTACCTCAAGGCCCTTACGAGATCATTGATTTGTTGGGGAATGAAAACATCCGCCGGATTCACTTGGTAGACGTAGACGCCAGCATGGACACCGACCTTGACAACCGGGGTCTCATTGGCTCTCTGGCTAATGTATCGGTGCCCAATCTGGAAGTCGGAGGAGGCGTCAGGCAGATGGATTACCTCAAATCCCTCCAGTATGCAGGCGTAGATTACTTCGTCTTGGGTTCCGTGGTCCTGGATAATCCAGACTTTCTCCAAGAAATCAACGATGCCGTTCATATCAAAAATGAGCGCATCACGATTGGTCTGGATATCCTCAACGGCCAATTGACCACCCACGGCTGGATGGATACGGTAGGAGGCCATACCCCCGAATCTGTGATTCAGCTCGGTATGGAGCATGGATTCACCCGGTTCATTTGTACTGACATTGATTCCACCGGGCACGACAATGGACCTGATTTAACCTTCTACGAATCTCTGGCAAAAGGCTTCCCCGAAGCTCATTTCTCCGCTTCCGGCCACATTCGCAGCTTTGCCGATGTGGATGCGTTGCGAAATATCGGCGTCGAAGAAGTCATCGTCGGAAACGAAATTTACAAAGAAGAAGGGTTACTGGAAGAGATCTACGCATACAATAAGCGGTATGCGGAGTGAGAAAGGGAAGAAACTTTTGCTCCAAGAATCATCTCACGTGCAGCCAAGGATTTGGTTGGAGTTTTCTAGCTTAGACCATACCAAGCTCCACGCCCCTTCCCATTCAGAACCAGTAAATTCCGCTCAAGAAGTCCCTTAAAGTGGCCTTTCAAAGTATTCCTATTGGCTCCCATAATGGTTACAGCTTCGCTCATCGTTATGCGTCCATGATTTCGAACATGGTCCATGATCTGCAAGGATAGTTCGGGCAGTTGTGTCATCAATAACTTTTCCCTTTCTACCTTGATCCGTAGCCGTTGCATCTGTTGCTGCATAGACTTCAGGAAGAATGACAACTAAGGATTCCAATTGGGTGATTCGGTACGAATCGTTCCTTGAGTTTGGCGGAGTCCCAGGTAGTAAGATTCTTTACTTTGCTCAATGACGCTTTCCAGCGAACTAAAGGGAACATAGGTATATCCCGCATGTAGCAACAGCAAAGTTGTCAGAACTCGGCTGATACGACCATTTCCATCTTGGAAAGGATGAATTTCGAGAAATACCACGATAAAAACACCGATGGTAAGTAAAGGATGAAGCACCTTTTCCTTTGTGATTCCATCATACCACAGCAATAATTCCTCCATTAACCTTGGCGTATCAAAAGGTGTGGCAGTTTCGAATACAACTCCAATCTCCTTGCCGTCCTCATTGAAAGCAGTCACACTATTGGAAGATTTTTTGTATTCCCCCCGATGCCATTCGTCTTTTTGACTATACGTTAACAGGTCCCGATGTAGCTGTTTGATATGATTCTCAGAAACAGGGATGTCTCGCCATGCGGAGAAGATCGTTTCCATCACTTCTGCATATCCAGCAACTTCTTGTTCGTCCCGGGTTGAGAAAGATTCTATTGCTAGCCTGGACAATAGCTTTTCCACTTCTCGATCTGAAAGTTTGCTTCCTTCAATCCGAGTTGAAGAACCAATACTCTCGATAGTTGCCACCCTGCGCAAGGCAGAAAGTCGCTCTGGTGCCAATGTTCCCAGAGCGCGCCAAGCACCCTTAAATTCGTCTATCTCAGCGATTAAGGAAAGGATTACTGGTGTTATTTTTATCGTAGAAGTATCTATCATCACCCAATAATACACCCAATTACACCCATTTAGCAAATTGCTTGTAGGGTTTATTTCGGGAGGGTTTGCTACACTCGACATACATCCACCCCCATTTACCCACCCAATTCCACCCATTTCTTTCCCACTCCATGTTGTAGCCAGAGAATTAGCAGCATCCTTACAAATGAAGGTCCTCTAACGCCCACCATATATGCCAAAAGCGAGACCAGCTACTGCTGATCTCGCTTTTGCTTTGCTTAGCCCTGTATCACTCCCGTTCCACGCCAGGACTTCTTTCCAGAAATTCCTGGTAGAGCTGAATGTGGCGACTATCCAGGGGAATGTCCCAGCCTCTGATGAAGAGGTGCCTGATCTGGGTTTTGGGTTCGAAGGGGTCCCCGTCTGCGACAAAGAGATTGGCGACTTTGCCGACTTCCAGAGAGCCGATTTGCTCTTCCAGCCCGAAAATTTCCGCAGGCACGATGGTGATGGCCCTCAAGGCCGCTTCTTTGCCCATCCCGTAGGTAGCAGCAAATCCCGCGTTGAAAGGAAGATTGCGTACGTTTTCGGCATCGTTGGTGCGGATGGCGACCTTGACTCCGGCTTTGTGCATCAAGCCTGCATTGGCGTAGGGGCGATCATATTGATCTGCTGCCCGGGTAGGCGTGGACAATACGGGACCGGTGATCACGGGAATCTTGGCTTCGGCCAATTCTTTGGCAGCGCGCCAGCCTTCCGCCACTCCAGTAAATACAGCTTTGACCTTGTTTTTCTCTACCCACTCGATGGCAGAGCGAATGTCTGCCACGGCATTTACTTCGATCAATACCGACGTTTTCCCTTGAGTCGCCGGCGCAAGAGCCGCCATCTCGGGATTGTAAGCCGGAGCTTCCCCTTTTCCAGCGGCATGTTGATCGGCAATCTTGGCATAGAGGATTGCCTTTTCCCAGGTATCGTTCAGGCGCTCAAGCGCCTTTTCCTTGGCTTTTTTGATGTCTTCTTCTGACCGACGATCAAAGCGACTGCGACGGCCACTCACCGGAAAGCGCAACACAATCCCATCATAGCCACCGAACATTTGGGCAGGCGTGTAGCCATGCAAATGAATCAAGACAGCCGTGCCTGGAAAAATACCTCCACTTGGCACCGCAAGGGCCGTGGTCACGCCGCTTACCCGAGTTACGGGAATGGAAACGGAATTGGGATTCACCGCGGTGAGCGCCTTCATTTGCGGGGTGATGTCGCCGACTTCGGAATAGTCTTGGGTCAAGCTCACCGAACCGACTTCCGACAAGCCCAATCGGGTGCCGCCATCAATCATGCCCGGATAAATGGTCAGGCCGCTGCAGTCGATGGTAGTTGCTCCTTCAGGCACGGACACAGACTCGCCAATGGCAGTGATTTTGCCATCCTGGATGACCAATGTGCCGGATTGAGTCCCGTTGGTGACGGTTTCGATAGTCGCGTTGGTCAAGGCAAAAGTGCCTGAGGAACCTTTGGCGACTTGCGCATAGCTGCTTATTGCAAACAACAGCAGCGAGAAAAGGACAAGTATGTTTATGAATGATTTCATGAGATTATTCAAATCAAAAACCGAAAAAGAAAAAATGTAAAAATGCAGGCTACTTGGGCGCTTTGGCCTTTACTTTCTTTACACTTGCCGTAAAGATGGCCACCAACTCACTACATTCCCCCAATACTTCTCCCATTGGAAGTTGGGTACCAGGAGGAGAGAGTTTCATCATGATCTTGAGCCCCACCTGCGTTTCTCGTAATTCTTTGAGGACCAATTTGATTTTATGGAGAAAGTCTTTGTCAGACTCAGCGGCCTGTGCCTCTCCATAAATCAAAGCCGGAGCGGTACCAGATCTTAGCAACTGCCCTCCCAGGTGATTGAATGCCTTCCGATTGGGCAGGCCTTCTGTCAATTTGACAACCGAAACGGCAAATGCAATCAGACGGTCCTACAAATCATAGATCCGATCATTGGATTTTTTCATTTTACATTTGCTGTTTAACATTTTGAATTTACGGAGAGGTATTACTTGGGAGTAGGAACCTACCTATTTCCCTCCATACAAAAACTCAAACACTCCTTGCATACAGCGGTCATTGTGTTCATGATTGTGCGCATGATCTGTCAGAGTGGGAAGCAGATCTTCTTCTGGATTGACCATGAGGCGCATATCCGCTTCGTCTTTGCTGCGGTCAAAGCGAAGGATGCCATCGACAATGGTCATTTGTGGCACGGCATAGATCGACAGAGGATGACCGTCGAAAATGGCGATGTCCGCTTCTTTGCCTTTTTCCAACGAACCGACGCGATCACCGATCCCTAGCTGAAGGGCCGGATGGAGGGTAATCAAACGCAGAGCCTCATTGTCAGACAATCCGCCATAGCGCTGGGTTTTGGCGGCTTCGTGATACAAATGCCGGATCAGTTCGCCAGAATCAGAGTTGATGGACGTCAGCACCCCATTTTTGGTCAAAATGGTCGCATTGTAGGCGGTGGAGTAATACACCTCAAACTTATAGGCCCACCAATCCGCAAACACGGAGGTAGAAGCACCAAACTCCGCCAATTCAGGGGCGACTTTGAAGCCTTCGTTTACGTGTTGGAAACAGATTTTGTCCACGCCGAAATCCTTGCAGACATTCATCAACATGAGGATTTCATCTGCCCGATAAGAATGGCAGTGAATCAAAATCTCTCCATTCAGGATGTCCACCAGGGTTTCATTGCGCAAATTATACAAGGGAGGTACCGCGCCAGGATTGCGGGCCGCTTCGTCTTTGTAGGCTTTCCACTTGGCTTCGTATTCCTGGGCTTCAGAAAATGCGCGACGAAACACCGCCTCTACGCCCATTCGGGTGCTGGGAGTGATGCCTTTGCCCTCACCGTGGACGCGCATGGGATTTTCTCCCAGGGCAAATTTGATGGTGCGGGGCGCGCCTTCCATTTTCAAGGCTTCGGGATCGCGTAGCCCCCAACGCAATTTCAGCGTTTCGCACTGCCCGCCGATGACGTTGGCGGAGCCGTGCATGGCATGAATGGCCGTAACGCCTCCAGCCAGCGCCCGATAAATCGAAATGTCGAAGGGATCGACCGCGTCCCCCACGGCTACTTCTGCAGTAACCGGACTGGTTGCTTCGTTCACTGCGTCGATGCCGATGTGGGAGTGGGCGTCGATGATGCCTGGCATGACGTATTTGCCCGTGGCGTCGATGGTTTCCACGCCTTTGGGCGCTTTGAGGTTGGTGCCGATGCGCTTGATGAGGCCATCTTCGACCAGCACATCGGCGTTTTCTTTGACGCCATCCGTGATGGTCAATACGGTGCCGCCTTTGATCAGGAGGCTACCCGTAGGCGCTTGAGCCAGTGCCATCAGGCATAGTAGACTCAGACTTATACTTAGAATGATTGATTTCATTTTTGGTGAATTAGGGAATTGGTTGGTTGGAGAGCTGGTTGATTGGGGAATTGGGAATGGAGTGATTGAGGAATTGGTTCATTAGGGAGTTGGCAAAACTTCTGACGCCGAAGTGATCTGACAGGAATGCGATCTGGCTTCTCCCCTACCCTTCTTCCCCTATTCAGGGTCTCCCGTCCGTTCGGCTTCGAATGGAGCATCGCCAAACGCACCCAAAGACATATTCCCTTCCATGCTACTACCGTCAATGATGCCAGTCGCCTGGATGTTCAACATTTCTCCTCCCGCATCGAAATTGAAAGAAAAGCTCAATTCATTGCCATTGAGTTCGACACCAGAGAGTTCAATTTCTTCCTCTCCCATTTCATTGGTCAGGGTGCCCGTCAAATCATCCGGTGAGCCTTTGATCACAATGGTGCCTCCACTGCTCCCCTGTGGAGTTTCGACGGTATAACTCCAGGCACCTGCGGCTTGCACTTTCACCGAAGCATCCCCTTTCTTTTTCGCTTTCGGCTTGGGCATTTCAAACAGTTCTCCTTCCACCATCACATAACGGACGTTGGCTTTTTCAGCGAAGAAAGACTGATCAGAGATCACCAGGTTGGCCATTTTACCACTTTCCACGGTTCCCATCATCGGGGCAAGACCCAAGAGTTCCGCCGGTTGGGTGGTAAGAGCGGCTAGCGCTTGATCTTCTGTCAATCCATGCTCGATCATGGTCCGAAGGTTGGCTCGCACATTTTTGGCACCGACGCCAGCAGTAGAGAAGCCAAAGGGCATACCTGCCTCTGCGAACTTCGCAGCTTGCGAACAAGCCGTTTTATACGCCTCTGCCTTTCTTGCTTCCAGGGCTTTTTTCTCTTCCGAAACTTCCTCTTTCTTCTTCCCTTTTGCTTCTTTGGCTTTTTTGGGCAAATCCAGCGTCAGGAATACTGGCACCTGAGCCGTCGCCAATTTCTCCATCACCTCAGTTCCTTGCTTCACATTCCCTAGCATGAGGGGGAAGTCAAGATCTTTCTGAAGTTGAAGACTGCGGTACACATCCACTGCGTTGGGAGCCAGAAAAATCACGGGCTGCTCACCAGCCGTTACCGGATACATGGCTTGGGTCGCTTGGTCAAAAGCAGGGCGCTTTTTCCCCACCGGATCAGCTTGGTAGGCTTGTTCGTGTTGGGAAGCGTAGGTAGCTTGGCGATACAATTCCCTGAACTTTGCCATGACCCCAATCACCGTATTGGGATAGACGCCAGAGGCTCCTTTGAGTTGGGCAAACATCGCTTTGTCTTCCCTCAAAATCATGTCGGCAGCTTGTTTGCCATTCAGGACCACTACTGAGCCTGTCCCTGGCAACATATTGCCACGTGGCGCAACCATTGCAGCGGTAAACCCAGCACTGCGAAAGTCTTTGACGGACTTGTCAGTTGGATCAAGGACTTCTTCGACGCTTCTTTCGGGCTGGATGCCAGCATCTTCGTTGGGGGGATTGGCCGAATCCGAACGGCTCCGGCCTCGTCTCCGATTGCCATTCTCTTCGGCCTTGGGTTTGGGCACACCGATGTGGGAAAGGCCATCAATGAATCCTGCATAGACATACATGGAATCCGCTTTGACGACCCGGGCTTCCCCGGGAATGCTGACATTTTTCCCGACTGCCTGAATCAGGCCGTCCTTGATCAAGACCGTGCCAGCTTCGAGCACATTGCCGGGGGCAATCACGACCGTCGCTCCGGTAATGGCCACCGTTTCTGTGACAGGGCGCAATTGGGTTTGCCCACTGCTGCGCCCCTGCCCAAAGGAGAGGGAGACACATAGCAAGCCAACCAGCAGACAGCAGCCCTGGAGGTACAGAGGTTTCATAAGCTTTGAATCGATAAAATGAGGTGAATATTAGGGTATGAATAAGTACGTATGCTTCTCATAAGAAGGAAAGGTACAATTTGTTTCCCCGGAGAGAAAACTGGGACTTTCCCTGTTTCCTGAAAGGGGAATTTCTGACAAATCCCCAGTTTCCTCTCTGGCGGAAGCAAAGTTTGCAAAAAATGCCAATCCCATCGAGAGCACTCTGCCCATTTAGGAGTCTTTCCCAACTCTCTTACTTCCTCAGCAACAATCCATTATCAGCAGGATCTCCTGACTTCTACCTTTGAACCAATCAAACAATTCAACGCTACCTTTTTCTCACTCCAAACTCTGTCAATCATGCGCTTCTTATTCACCTCCCTTTTCTGCATATTTTTGGTCCATCCATTTTTATCTGCTCAAGAGCGTCAAATTGCCTTGGACGATTCGCAAAGTTTGCTGGTCATTGATCAAAAATTAGAACACAAGCTCAACCTTTTCCCAGAGTACGAAGATTTTTTTCAAGCTCGAATGTATCAGTTGCCAGGGGAAGGGTATGTTCTGGAAATTACCCTCAAAAACAAAAACCAAGAATCCCGCGAGCGGATCTTGATGGATAAACCTGAAATGCAAGCTTTTCGCGAAAGCGTTTCCCAAAAACTGAGATTACGTGCTCCCGACGCAGTTCTTGATCAAAGTGGTCGCCTGGAACTCCTGCTCAACTCCAGTGCAGTAGGGCTTGGGTACTATGGCTGGGCTACCCCATCTGTGCTAGATGTCCAAGGTGGCAGAGGATTCACGGGCTTATACATGCTCACGGCTGGTACGGCCATTGCTGCTCCATTTTTGTTGACGCGAGAAAAAGAAATCACCAAGGGTCAGGCAAACCTGTATGGCTATGGTGCGACCCGAGGGATTTTTCACGGCATGCTATTGGCCAACATTTTGCAAAATCCTGATCTCTCTAGCGGCAGCGATTGGGATAAGTATATTGATCGGACCTTCGGTTTGGGAATCCTGATGAGCGTAGGGGAAGGGATTGCCGGCTACCATATCGCAAAACGGTATCAGTGGGATCGTGGTACGACTGCTACCATTGGTACCTATGGAGACGCAGGCCTGGGAGCAGCTAGCTTATTTGCCTTGACGGTAGCCCCAGATGATGCAAATCCACGGTTGTTATACGCTTCCGCTCTGGCGGGTAGTGCGGGAGGCTTGTTCCTGGGCAACAAGATTGCCCAAAAGCAATCCTACAGTTCCGGGGATGCCATCGTTCTGAAAACCAGTGGTGCATTAGGCGCCTTGATGCCGATCATGTTCCTGGCTGCAGCCGAAGCGGATGACTACCGCGTCTACACGGGTAGTGCTTTGGCAGGTGGACTTTTGGGTCTTACCGCAGGGCATTATCTCACCAAAAAAGTAGATTTCAACGCTGGCCAAGGCATCATGGTCACCTTGGGAACCGCTGCCGGAGCGGGCATAGGCGCAGGGACTGGCTACCTGGTAGCGGATGACTCCCGAGCAACCCTAGTCATGGGTGCGCTTGGAGCCGCTGGTGGATTCCTGAGCACCCAAAGCCTGATGGCCAAGCGGGCAGCGATTGCACGCAACCCTGGCGTTTCTTTCAACCTCCAACTGGCCCCTGAAGGTCTCGCCAGTCTTTCTGGCAAAGTTACGCCCCAGGTAGGAGCGGCTAATCCCTTTGGGTTAGATCAACCAGCGCCTCCGATTGTGCGCGCGAGTGTGAGGTTTTGACTGCCACTCCATTACGGCTTTTTGCTCTTCAGTTTTTGTAGGGATATTTTCCGTTCAATCACAAAGTTTCATTCCTAACAAGTTGCCCAAAATGATGACTTTAAGTATCTTTGCTTATTATGGAAACAAAAGAGCAAATCAAGCACACAGGAGCAACTTTTACGGCGACACAAGTGTGCACGAGAACGGAATCAATCCCAGAAGATATGACGGCCTTCGTTGGATGAAT
>JBCCCJ010000086.1:0-9863 GCA_039033615.1 Bacteroidota bacterium | reverse complement strand
CGGGATTCTGGACTCAGCGCCCCACTCCGCGGATTGCCACAAGCGATCAGGAGCACGCTCAGCAAAGCTGCCAGGATGCTTGGGGAACGGAAAGAAAAGAAGCTCATATGAACAGCGTTGTAAGGTGAGTCAGAAAGGGGCAGATCTCTACTTATGAGGTGGAAATCCCTGGTCCAAATTTATCTATTTTTCGGCAGAATGCATCATTTTCCTGGAAGCTGTTTGTGAAATTGTCGGAAATGGTTCAAGATTTCGGTTCGATTGATTGGGGGAAAGACGCTGCTATCTGAAGGAAGGTTCAAAGGCAAGAGCCATTCCTGATCGTGATCTGGCTGATATAAATATTGAAAGCGACCCGTTTCAGTTTCGGTGAGCCAGCCATATACCTGGGGATCATATTCGGTCTGTTGGCGGAGAACCCGACCAGTTGTTGGTTGCAACCAGGAGTGCCCGCTGAGGTGGCTCGGAATGGGAACCCCGAGCCGATCGAGCAAGGTCGGCAGGACATCTACCTGCCCACTCAACTGAGGCTGATACGCATACGTGGGGTCTGAATCCACAATCAAGGCAGGTACATGGGTCATCTCTGGAAACAAATGATAGCTATGTCCCCAAATGTCATGCTCGCCCAAGGCTTCCCCGTGATCTCCGGCCAGCAGCAGCCAGGCATGGTCCAAATATCCCTTTTGTTCCAGGGCCAACAAAATTTCCCCCAATCGCTGATCGAGTTGACGGAGGCCATTGTCGTACGCATTGGCGGTCCATTGCGGATCAAAGGTCCCGGCAGGAGCGCCTTCCCAATGACCAAAGTCTTGCTGGGGAAGAAAATCAAAAAATACCGAGTCGGTTTGGCTGTTCGTATGGGCCGACATGAGGTGGAGGTAGAGCGCGATGGGCGCGTCTGCGGAAGCTAGAGGAAGGGCCTGCACCCGCTTTACCAATTCACTGTCGTCAAACTGCTGATCTTGGGGGAGTTCACTCCCATCTTCGTATGCATCCAGGTGGCGAAAAAAGGCATCATTCATCCCCCAGATGTGCCGATGGGGCCCGGAGAGGTACGCCCGGGTTTCATAGCCGAGTTGTTGAAGGTAGCCAAAAAAGGAAAGCCCGCTTTGCCCCATTTCGTGGCGATAGGCACCTTGCAGCAAACTAGGCACGCCACAAGCGGTATGCGCACAGGAAGAAAAGGTCCAGTCTTGTTGAAAGTGCGGATGACGTTCCAGCCAATCGGAGAGTTGAGGCATGGTCGCTCGTTCATACCCGTACGCTGCCAAATGATCGGCCCGCCAAGCATCGACCACAATCACAATCACCTGTGGGCGTTGGGGGAGGGGAGAGGCCGGGAGTTGGGCCAAGGCTTGTTGATCTGCGATGGCCCGTTCGAGAGTCTGGGACGTGAACTGAGGTGGGGGAAACATCCGGGGACGATAGAAATTCGTCCAGGGACCACCATGGGGATCGGCGAGGATCGTGCCTCCCAACAGGAGCAAGGCGCAACTGACAACCGCCACTGGTTTCCTGGAAGAACGGAGCCGAAAGCCCGGATTGGGCCGTTGGATCAATAATAAGCCCAGCAGACAAATCCCCAAATAAAGCACCTCCATCCAAACAGAGGCGGATTGCAAGTAGAACCATGCCTGCCAGAAGCTCCATTGGTCCACTCCTGTCTGGAGAAACTCCCAGGAAAGCGGCCGTCCCCAACTGTGCCAGGAGCAAAGGTTCAGGCTGAACAAGCCAACAGTGAAGAAACTCGTCCCCAATTGGGCGATTCGCCTCCTCTCAAAAGAGTTCTCCAACAACAAACTCAGCAGCATTCCCCAACAGCAACCTCCCGCCCCAAGGTAGGCCATCAACCAAGGAGATCGGCCGAAATGGAGCACCATCAACAGGGCGTACCCAAGGTTGATCAAGCCAAAGCCAATGGGCCAAAAAAGAGGATGTGCGCGGAGCTTTGTCAAAGGTTTTGTTTCTTGGGTAAAGATACAGTTTGTTCCTGGAATCGCTTTGATAGATGACCGCTCCTTCCCGTTTGGTTTGGATGAGTATTGGCTGGTTGCTGTTGCCCAACCTGATCTTTTTGTTGGGTTGGCTGACGCCTTGGCTGAGTGTGCCCCTGGTGGTGGGCTTGTTGTGGATTTGGGGAAAAAAGCAGGAATTTCGGACGAAGGAACCATCAGGGAAGGATCAAGGGAAGTGGTGGCTCTTAGGCTTTGCCTTGGTATGGACCTGGTTGAGCGGCATCGGTGGCTTTGCCTGGCAACGCGCTGACTACCTCAAACACGATCTGGTCTGGCATGATTTGCTGCAACAGGATTGGCCCATTGTTTACGAACAAGGAGAGATGCTGGTGTATTACCTGGGGTACTATTTGGTATCTGGTGGCCTGGCAAAGCTATTGGGCAGCGGCCTGCTTCCTTGGGCGACGATGATCTGGTCCGGGTTGGGCATGTGGTTGGCAGCGAGGTGGTGGCAGTACCACAGTGAGCTGCGTTGGGGATGGGTGGTGTTGGGGATGAGTGTATTTGCCGGCTTGGATGGGGTACAAATCGCTACCGCAGCTAGCTACGAATGGCTTTCCCTTGGGCAGCTCTCCTGGATTCGTATCGCACCCATCGAAGGACATTTGCCAGCGGTTTGGGGATTGGGCCATCGCATCCCTGCCAATTTCAGCCAACTTGCCTGGACGCCTCAGCATGCGATTGCGGGATGGGTGTGCACGGGTGTGCTGTGGGCGGGGGTTCGAGAGGGGAATAATCTGTCTCACATTGGCTGGGTCTGGGCCTTGTTATGGATACATTCTCCCATGGTGGCCATCGGTACCACTCCTTTGCTGTTGATGCCTGTTTTGCAGGGAAAATTTCGGGAATTGCTCAGGTGGGAACATCTCCTGATTGGCGGAGCATTATTGGGAATCATGTTGGCCTATTTTGGCAGTCATGCCCCTTTGTCCGAAAAAGGCTGGATTTGGGAGACTGCGACAGTCGGACATTGGTGGTGGTTGGTGCCGCTTTTTTGGTTCTGGGAAGTCGGCCTATTGATTGGGTTGTTGTGGAAACTTCGCCCATCTACGCGAAATTGGCTGCTGCTCGGAGGAGGATTCATCGCCTTGTTATGTGTGTTTCGGCTGGGCTATTACCACGATTTGTTGATGCGGGCCAGTCTGCCGATGATGATGATCTTGGGCATTATTTCTTTGCAAGCCCTATCGGAAAGTGTTCAGGAGAAGTTCCGCGCTCCCTTCCAAAAGGCCCTTCTGCTCTTCTGGCTGATCGGAGCCGCCGCTCCCGTCCAAGAACAAGTGAAATCCCTGATCTATACCGTCCGGGGGCAGACCGACTTTCGAATGAAGCAGATACCAGCCGATTGGGACATGCGCAACGTGGACGATTGCTATCAACAACAAGACATTCCCCATCCGTTTGAACTAGCGCCTCAATATCTGGGAAATGAGGAGAGCTTTTGGGGGCGGTACCTGATGAGAAGGCCTTGAGGGAAGGGCTCAAAAAGTACCGTGGGCTTCCAGGCCGCGGGTATGCTTTCAGTCTATTGACCAGAAGTCTCTCTACGGCCTGGAAGACCGTGGTACAGGAAAGAACATGCTCGTTTCTTTCCCACCCAAATATCTCCTAATTTCGCAGCCAAATACTGTGAGATGAACCCCAAACAAATCGTCGGAGAAGCAAGTATGGCCTGGGTCCAATCGGGCATGAAAGTGGGCCTGGGGACTGGATCGACCAGTTTTTTTGCGATTCAGGCATTGGGAAAGGTGGTCGAAAAAGGCCTGGAAGTCGTCGGGGTAGCCACCTCTCAGGAAACCGAGCGCATCGCAGCGGAGGTGGGGATTCCGATCCTGTCCATCGCTGAAGTGGACACCCTAGATCTCTACATTGACGGAGCGGATGAGGTGGATTCGCAGGGCAATCTCATCAAAGGAGGTGGCGGAGCCCTTTTTCGGGAAAAACGAATCGCCACCATTGCCAGGCAGCGCATCATCATTGTGGATGAAAGCAAGGTGGTTCCGGTCTTGGGAGCTTTTCCCTTGCCCCTCGAAGTGGTTCCCTTTGGCTGGCAGTATGTGGCGCAACAAGTGAGGCAGCGGGGAGGCATTCCCACCCTGAGAGAAGAGGCGGGCCAAGCCTACCGAACCGACAACGGCAACTACATCCTCGATTGCCAAATGGGCCAAATTCCTGACCCGAAGGGCTTGCACGATGAATTGAAGGCCTTGGTTGGCGTAGTAGAAACGGGCTTGTTTACCGGATTGTCAGATTATGTCGTGGTGGGCATGAAATCCGGTCAACATCATATCTTTGAAGCCGGAAAGGAAGTTGTTCATCTTTGATTCTTGCCTATGTCAGCCCAATTGGGAACAGATGTCGCCTATGCGGCCGAGTTATTAGCCGCCGGAGAATTGGTCGCCATTCCTACCGAAACGGTATATGGCCTGGCAGCGAATGCGTTTCTACCGGAGGCTGTGGCCCAAATTTTTGAGGTGAAAGGGCGGCCCCGCTTCAATCCCCTCATCATTCACACGGATCGGCTGGAAAAAATCGCGGACCTGGTTCATGAGCTTCCCCCCTCCGTGCAGGCATTGGCGGATCGGTTTTTACCAGGGCCTTTGACTTTTTTGTTGCCAAGAAATGAACGCCTCCCGGAGATCATCACCGCTGGGAGCGAAAGAGTTGGCATTCGGATTCCTCAGCATCCTTTATGTCTGAAGTTGCTGCAACAACTCGCATTCCCCTTGGCAGCCCCGAGCGCCAATCCTTCGGGCTATATCAGCCCCACCTCTGCCCAGCACGTTTCGCAGCAATTGGGAAAACAGATCCCCTACATCTTGGACGGTGGCGAATGTCAGGTGGGCCTGGAATCTACCATCATCGGGCTAGAAGCCGACCAGCAATTGCAGGTGTACCGCCTGGGAGGATTGGCCTTGGAAGAAATCGAGGCCGTAGTGGGCAGAGTTCGCCTTGCCCCTTCTATCGCAGAAGGCTCAAATCCTGCTAGTCCTGGCCAATTGAAGAGCCATTACGCCCCCCAAACGCCGCTCTTTTTGGGCGAGATGTCAGAACTTTTGACGGAGCATGGACTCAAAGGCAGCGTGCTGCTCAGCCTGGAAGATCTCTATCCAGATGTGCCCACCCAGCAACAATTTCGCCTTTCGCCAGCCGGGAGTTTGCAGGAAGCCGCCGCGCGATTATTCGCTCTGCTTCGAGCCTTGGATCAAGCGGGCTTTAAGCGAATTTTAGCGCAGCCTGTGCCTGAAGAAGGCTTGGGACGGGCCATCAACGACCGACTGAGAAGGGCCAGGGAGGATCAGAAGTAGGGAGAGACGGGTAAGGTTTGGGTATGGTACGGATTCCGTAGGGGATGGACCATACACCTTGGCTTTTTTATTTCTCCCAAATCTTTCGAATCAATTTCAAAAGTTTCGGCCTTACATTTTTTGTTTCTTTTTTACTTGCTTCAATTTCCTCCAAAGTTATGGTTCGATAATTTGCTTTCATATAGTCAAACTCATTCATGTCGGGCTGTTTCAAACCAGAACCACCTTTATGAGGAAATGCAACGTAACCATTAGGTGGTTGAGGTAATTTATGCTCGCATTCTTTTGAACATAAATTGGCAAGCATTGGAATGATATCAGTTCCAATGTGGGCAGTAATCCACATTTGATTGGTTGTTTCATATGTCAGTTCTTTGGCACAGACACTACATTTCAAATTGTTCCCAAAGTACCTTACTGGCTTATGGTCAAGCCTAGGGAAGCCCATTCGGTTTTTATAATTCCCATAAAGTGCTCTGGTACTAATTCGGCTGTTCTTTAGTTTGTGGCATTGATAAATCTCAAATGGAAACCAGTGCAAGTCATATGAGGTATAAGGGTCGAAATATTCAAGAGATTCCATTTGGCCAATTTCAGGAGGAATTCTCTTGAGATTACTTCCATAAAGTCCAATCTTTTTAACTTTTTTAAGTTTTGCGATTGATTCTGGAAGGGTGAAAATTTGAGCAAATAATTCGTCCCCAAGAGCTTCTCTCGGAACAAATTCGTCCGAGCCATTTTCAGCAACTTGGTCAACATATTCACACAACTTTTTCCAAGCCACAGAATCTCTGTCTTGAACGTTATTAAGTATTTTTGAAATTTTGTTATTCATTTCCTGAAGTTTTCGCCGCTCACCGCATGATCGGCTTCACCAAAAGATAGAAAAATCAGTCTCCACCCATGCCTCAAGCCACCAATCCCTCGCTTAATAAAGTTGTCGATATTTGAGCAAATGAGCAAACAGGTTAGCCTATACCCCAAAAAACCGAGGCGTTTCAACTAGCTCCCCGACCTCTAACAAGATCAATGAAACCAGTCAAAACGCCTCTCATGGGCAGAAGCGAGAAGCAAACTAGCCGATAGGCCATTTTCCCGCATCCCGTCTCCCGCTTCTCCCTAGAACTTCAGCACCTTTTTACGAGTGCGATGCTCGCCTTGCTGAATGTCGATGAAGTAGGTGCCAGTCGGCAAAGCTTCCAAAGACAGTTGGGTGCTGCCTTGCGGAGCGGCCTGATTTTGGCGTTGCTCTTGTAGCAGCTGCCCATTTGGGGCGAACAAACGAATCCGCAATTCCCCGACTTCGCTGCCTTCCCACTGAATCGTTAGCTGATCGTAGGTAGGGTTGGGGAAAATGTCCAGGGAAGTGAATGCCAAAAGATCAATGGCCGTGGGGTCCGTGAGGGGTTCCACGATGAGGGTCGGCACGTTTTGTTCGGCACAAAACAGGTTGCCCTCCGCAGAAGAAATGCAGGCTTGATTCAGCACCACAAATTCTTCTCCCAAGGCCAGATCATCAATGAACCAGCCCTCTTCGAAGGTATTGTTGTCGGAAACAAAACGGAAGCGGAGGAATACATTTTCTCCTGCGAAGTCAGAGAGATCTGCTTTGGTTTGGATATAGCCTTCGCTGTTCCCGCCAAATACTTCTCGCTCTCCAACCGGATTGTTCGATCCAACTACCGTATTGTAGCCATTTTGAATCATATAAGGACCCAAGTCTTCCCAGCCAGTGCCGCTACCGGTTGCCAAGAACTCCACAAAGCCGCCATCCCAGCCGCCTTCGGTGTTGTACCAATGCCAGAAAGAGAACACCGAGTTAGAATCCGGGAATAAGATTGGCAAAGTCAGCAATTGATTGTTGTCTTCTCCGAGGTTGGGAACAAAAATCGCATGCGTACCAGAACGAGGGTTGAGGGTATCCAGCCGAAAAGCGCCTGTCCCAACCAGAGAAGTTGGGGTGTAGATATTTTGGGTGCTATCCAGATTGTCCTGAAACACCAAGTCAGAAACCAGGGCATTGTCATCCAGCACTACCTGGAAACTGCAACTCAGTACCTGACCGTCTGCCATATTCCCCAGATTGAACAACAGGGTGCCTGCCACATCATTGACGCTGCAAGAAGCAGAACCCGGTACCAAAGTGGTCAGGGGTGGCAGGGTATCCACTACGGTTACGTTGGTAACGCCTGCGCCCGTACGGTTTGCAATGTTGAGGGTATAGGTCAAGGTATCGCCAGGGCTTACCTCCCTGCGATCAACGATTTTTTCCATGAAAAGAATCGGCTGACAGGAGGGAGGCAGATCGAAGGCTTCGGTGCCATCAGTGGCACTATTGGGAGAGCCTTGATCAGCACTGAATCCAAGCCCTCTTCGAGCAAAGGTTTCCCAGATCAGACATTGGTTTTCACCAGCATAGTTCAACTCGTCTGCCAGGAGAATGGCATCCCGAATATCTACAAAACCAGGGGAGCAAGGCTGTAGTTTGAGCCCGTCGGTTACCAATTGCATGGCGATGTTGTTGCCGCCAGTGCCCCGGTACAGATCGGCGTCATAGCCGTGCTCATCCACCAAAGCCCAATACAGATCCCACAACATGGTACACATCACCTCGCCGATCCCATGTACCGAACCCGCTCTCGTCTTGATGACGTCATAGGTTTGAGGATTGACGTTCATATTAGTGGTGTAGGGGAAATTGCGAATCCCACCTCCCGTGGTGGGCTGGTCGACGGCAAAGGTTCCGATGCCGCGCGGGGTGCTACCTACATCAGAAGAACGAGCAGTCATTACCAGCCCATACCAGTCGCTCCAGCCTTCCCCCGCTTGCTCTGCATTGCCCAGACAACCAGAAGCGGCCGGTCCACCGGTGAGACGATTGGAGATGCCGTGAGCATATTCGTGTACGATGATGCCATTGTCGAGGTCGCCGTCGATGCCATCAAGGGGTTCGCCATCCACGATCGAGCCATTGACCGTGCCAGCATTGATTGCGGTTTTGATTTGATTGCCATCGGCGGTGCCGATCATGATGGCGGGAATGTTGATGCCCGCGCCATTTCCTCCGACAGCGGAAGGTCCCCCGCCATTGTTTTGGACGATGATGACGGCAATTGCACCTGCACCCTGGGCGTTGAGAATTTTGCTGGCGAAGGTACAGCCACCGCGATCCATGACTGCAATTTTTCCACTGACTGCGCCTGGATTGGTGAGGGTATTACAGCCTTGATTGTTACCAGAGCCATCTTCTACCAAGACCAAATCTTCGGTCAGCAAACTGGCTGGGAGACCTGGGCCGATGGTCGCAGGAATGCTTCCGTACACCCCCGCAACTGATGCTGGACTGTTGATGATGAGGTTTTCATAGATGGGATCCCACAAAAACATCTGCATCCGGGGATTGGAACCATCGGGCGGGGTGCCGAAATTGGCGTTGTTGGTACCGCTTCCATCACGGGCATCCGCAAACACAAAATCACCAGCTTGGCCGCCTCGCCCATAGTTGTTTTCCTGGAAGTTGCCGCTGGCTTCATCAAAGCCGTATTGGTACCACATGTCATGGAAGAGGTTGTTCCAAACAAAGAGATTGGTGATGGCGGCATCCTCATAGGTTGCCAGAGGCTGAGTTGGATCCAAAGGAAAATCAAAATTGAGGCTCGCTCCACCGTCTGGACTGTAGCCAGAGCCATTGTTGCCATTCAAATCTTCCTGAGCCAGGACATTATTCCCTTGCGTAATGGTGAAATCCGCACCCGCTACTCCATCCGTATCATGCCACCCAAAAGGAGAAGCAAGAGAATCTTCTAGTCCGGTAACGAGGGCGGGCGCACCGTGATTGGGGCTTTCTGTCAGCAGAGGATACACCCGGTACTGTCCACCAAATGCTGCTACCTCGCGAGTCAGAACGGGAGTGGGTACATCCGGATGGAAATGCTGATGATGGGCGTGTGCTGCATGTTCTGCGGGAGATTCCCACTGGCAGCGAACGATCCAGTCTTCCTGATCCAACAATTCACCAGAATTTGCATCGACCCACAGATCCCACCAATGCTGACCATCGAGGGTGCGAATCACCAGGTTCCAGGTCAGGCGAACTTCGCCCGTTTTCATAGGATGATACATCAGTTGGGCAGGAATCGCATCGAGGGACAAGGCTGACGCCAAATACAGGCCCTTTTGCTGGGGCCCCGTTGGTGCTTCCTGTTCTGAGATGGTCGCGATCGCTCCCAAATCAAGTACCCGGCCTGCGGAGAGAATCGCAGCTTGAGCGGAAATACCTGCTTGTTGGGGGGCGATGTGGGAAGCTAATTGTTCTACAAAGGACTGCTGAAAACTCACCAACCGACCTTCGGCATCTGTATTGATGATCTCGATGGTATCGCCTTTCATGGACTTCACGATATCGCCTGGGCGCTGGGCTTTGCTGTCGGGCATATTTTCGACCAGACCGACAACGCCCACGACATTGGCCTTTGCTTTGCGCAATGCCAACGTTCGCATGGCGCCTGCCACGACGCCGGCGCCGCCCATATCCATG
>JBCCCJ010000085.1:0-9910 GCA_039033615.1 Bacteroidota bacterium | reverse complement strand
CTACCTGTCATCCACAACATGGCGTATAGCTCTAATATACATAATCCCTAGCCTGCCCAAAACTCCGCTCCCTCCAATTTGACAAAATCTCCTTAGTGATACTTGAAAAATAACTTCCTCTTTTCGCGCGGTTATTTCGTTTCAGGTCGAGGAAGGAACACCGACTGGTTGGCGGGCCAAGGGAGGCTTTTTTTGACGAAGAGATGGGAAGAAAGAACGAGTGAAAAGGTCCAAGTTATTTTTTGAGTCTCACTTACATCCCCGAGCAGAAGCCCTTCCTCCATCCAAAACCCCCAAAAAAGCGGCAGGCTCCCAATTTATGAGCATATTTGGGGAAAGCTGAATAACCCCCGACAATGAAAGCCCTCCTCTGCAACTCCTTTGGTCCGCCAGAAAGCCTGGTGATGGGTGAGATGCCCAACCCCACTGCGGGCCCCAAACAGGTCGTCATTCAAGTGAAAGCCTGTGGCCTCAATTTTCCTGATACCCTCATCATCGAGGGGAAGTATCAATTCAAGCCGGATTTGCCCTTTTCTCCGGGGGGCGAAGTCGCAGGGATCGTGAAGGAAGTCGGCGAAGGCGTCAAGCACCTCCAAGTGGGGCAGTCGGTCTTCTCGATGACCATTTGGGGCGGCATGGCCGAAGAAGTGGTCACCGATGCGCGGGCGACTTTCCCCATCCCGCCGGGCATGGACTTCGAGACCGCCTCGGCCTTCAGCGTTACCTATGGAACCAGCTATCATGCGCTGGTGGACCGAGCCAAGATTCAGACAGGCGAAACGCTCTTGGTGCTAGGCGCTGCGGGTGGCGTAGGCCTGGCGGCGGTAGAACTTGGCAAACAGCTCGGAGCCAAGGTCATCGCAGCAGCATCTAGTGAGGAAAAGCTGGCCCTCTGTCGAGAATACGGCGCGAGTGAAACCATCAACTACCGGGAAGAAGACCTCAAAAGCCGGGTAAAAGAGCTCACCAAAGGCAAAGGCGTGGACGTGGTTTATGATCCGGTAGGGGGAGATTTTTCGGAACCTGCGCTGCGGGCCACGGCTTGGGAAGGACGGTATCTGGTAATTGGATTTGCCGCAGGAGACATTCCCAAACTACCCCTCAATCTGCCTCTGCTCAAGGGTAGCGCAGTGATGGGCGTTTTCTGGGGTTCTTTCGCCCAACGCGATCCGCAAAAAAACATGGGCAATTTCCTCCAGATGCTCCAGTGGTTCGCCGAAGGGAAAATCAAGCCCCATCTGCACGGGGTCTATCCCCTGGAACAAGGCCCCCAAGCCATGCGGGAGATGCTCAATCGCCAAGTGCGAGGCAAGGTGGTGCTGGTACCATAAGGGTTCAGCTTTGCCAGGAAACGCTAAGACGAGGGTATGGACTTCAATTGAGTTAACCTTGAGCGGGTATGGTTGGGGAAAGCTACAAATGGGAAGGCTTCTTACTTTCGCCAAATGCCTATCCCTACCCGATAGCCAGATTGGGTTGGCATGGGCAGTTTGGTCAGTTCATCGGTACTGGTGAGTTCTCCTTCGCTGAGGATGGTTCCGGTATCGGGCGAAACGATCTGATAGCGATAGGTACCCGGGGCCAATCGCAAGCGAATTTCGGCTGGGGCTTTGCCACTGAGGTAGATGGCATACTGCTGTCCGGTTTCGGCGATGGCCTGCCCGGTCATGCCGGGGGTGTGATACAGGATTTCCTGGGCGGGACGCATCTGGAGGTAATCAAATCGACCCATGAAGGCTTACAAAAAGGCCAGTTGAGAACGCAATCGCGCACTCCCTCCTCCCGGCGCAGCACTGGTATCGGTCCCCGTTTCTTCCCCTACCGCAAAAGAGTAATCCAAATTGTTGAACACCGCCCCTCCCGCGAGGATGAACGCCCAAGCCTGGTGCAAATAGGTCGTATCCGCTCGCCCCGCAAAGCCGGATTCGTCAAAGTTGATGGGGCGATCCCACCCATAGTTCATAGATACCGCCTCGGGCCATGCATAGTGAAAATTGAGGATAGAAATGTTGGGATCTACCTCTGGGAGAGAATGGCTGAAGTTGGTGAAGTTTTGGGCAACGAGGTGTTTTTGGGGCAGGTTTTGCTCCGTTTCTGCCACGACTGCGGCCAAGGCTTTCTGCCAGGCCATCCGTTCTGGGGTCGGGGATTCCACCCACAATGCCCAGTTCATGCCCTGTGCTTGGGGTCGTAGCGTTTTGAGAAGAAAGCGTTCGTCCACGTTTCCATCGGACCAGGGCTCGTTGCTCAATTCGTAGAAGAGATTGTCGAATTCGTTCAGCTCGGTGACCAGTTTGTGGACAAGGGCTTTTTGGTAAGCAAAAGCTTGGGGATACCGCCGGGTATTGAAATCATGGCGGGCGAGGCTGTCGTCATAATTGACGTTGTTCGCAGGGTTGAAGGGATGCCGTTCCCAGGAAGCGTCTTGGTAGGTGGCACAGAAAAAGGTCAGTTCCACGATGATGCCTCGCTCAGCGGCTTCGGTCAGAAAAGCCTTCAGGCGAGCAAAATAGGCGGGATTCCATTGATCGAAGTCAAATTTGCCCTCTCCTTCGTACAAACCGGGCTCTTCTACCCGCTGCCAGGGAGTGAGGTATTTGCCCACGGCGGGACTGAGGGTGTTGTTGTTGATCCCAAAACTGCTGGGAATTTCCACATAGCTGCCCGAAAAAATGCGGGTATAGTTCATCCCGGCTTCCTCTAGCGTTTGCAGGTACAGGGAATAGTCGAAGTCTTGATTCAACACCGCCCCATAGTGTTCGGCGGAGGTGCTCAGCAGGATGGGGGCTCCTTGATACGCCAGATAATGCGGATTGTCCGGGTGCAGGGAAATCGGCTGGGCAGCTAAGGAAAGGCAGCCCAGGAGGCAAAGCGAAAGCAAGAGAAGTCGAAGCATGGGGGAGAGGGGTTTCACAAAAGCTAGGAAAAATTGTTCAGAAGTCGATGACAATTGAGGCTGATTCCGCCTATTCTGGGAGTTACTCGCCAGACATTGTGGACTTCACTGTATTCAACACTTGGGCAAGTTGCGCATCGGTATGCAAGGCGATGTCCACGGCGATGGCATCCGTGGGAGCTTCGAGCGTCGCCAGTTGCGATTGCAGCAATTCTGGCGGCATGAAGTGATTCCGGGCTTGCATCCGGTCCAAAATGAGTTGGGAATCGCCCGTCAAGAAAATCCAATGAGGGGCTTGTGTCAACCTTGACGCCAAAATCTTCCGATAGCTCACCTTGAGAGCCGAGCTTGCGATGACTGCTCCCGCCTGGAGTTCATGCGCTTGGGCCAGGGACGCAAGTCGTTCTAGCCAGGGCTGGCGGTCCGCATCGTTCAGGGGAATGCCCGCCGACATCTTGGCGACATTGGCTTCGGGATGAAAATCGTCTCCATCAAAAAAAGGAATTTGCAAGGCGGCTGAAAGGCGCTGACCCAAGGTCGATTTTCCACTTCCAGACACACCCATGACATAATAAATCATGCCGAAAGGTACAAAAGAGTCGGAAGATCGCTCCGCTGGTGAGGTCAGGGGGGCCTCCCAGGGCAGCAAAAAAAATATCCCAAGAGGTGGCAGTCGTAATGCACCTGCTTTCTTTCTATGGGGCATCTGTTTCTACCGAACTGCGAATCGCCATGCGCTTCGTTTTTTTGAGAGTAAGTCCAAGGCATGCCCTGGACCTACTTGTCAATAGCCAATCGCAGCCCGGAGGGATGTCCATTTCGGTAGCGAATCGAAGACGGAGGGCAGCTTAGCAGGCGCAGCGCGATTGCCATTTGTCCCAACCTCATCAATAGATTTGCGACGCGAGACGACCTCCTTTCCCCAACCCAATCCCCGAACTCCCGAAGAAATGCTAACTTGTCTCCCCATGCGCATCTTCTCCTTTGCCCGCAAAAAATACGGTCCCGAACTGCTCATGGATATGGGTCGCATGGAAGAGACCCCTCACTTTTTCTATCGGATGCGGCCGCATGCCACAGACTTTTTCGAAGTGCTCATCTTCCAGAAAGGCAACGGCTACCTCCAACTTGACACCGACCAAATCGCAGTGCAAGACAGCAGCTTCATTTTTTTGTCGCCCTACCAAAAGCGGCAGTGGCAGGTGGTACAGAAAGACATCAAGGGGTTCTTTTTGATTTTTGAGCGAGACTTTCTTGCCAATTTCTTTGCTGACCACCTATTTGTCTATCGCCTGCAATACTTCTTCAACCGAAAAGTGCCCACCTACCTCATCCCCAACGAGCGCCTTTTTCCCTTCAAACACGACATCTTTGACGAGATTTTTCACGAGATCCACCACTACCGAAAGGATTCTGAGCACCTGCTTCGCTCCATTCTCTACTACATCCTGATCAAGCTCAACCGGGCCTTTTGCGGCTTCCATCAGCTAGAAACAGACACCATCCAAAATCACCTGGCTTTCCGCTTCAAAGAAGAGCTAGAGCAGCACATCCGCGAGCTACAGCGAGTGGAAGAATATGCCCAACGCCTCGGCATCAGCCGCATCACCCTCAATCGGGCGGTGAAAGAACAATTCGGCCAGACAGCCTCTCAGATGATTAAGGATCGCCTGATCTACGAAATCAAAACCGAGCTGATGTACACCCACCAGACCGTAGCCGAGATCGCCTACGGTCTGCGCATCTCCGAACCCAACAACCTCATCCGCCTTTTCAAAGCCAAAACTGGCCTTTCTCCCATCGCCTTTCGGAAGGTGCATCAAATAGAAGGAAGGAAAAGCAAATAGGAAATCGCGCAGGTAGCATACGGAAGCCCCAGGAGGCCATTTGCTCCATTCTACTTATGACAAATTATTGTAGCGGCCTCATTTTCAGGCGCTTGAAAAAATTCGCTTTGTTTGCCACGAACCTGTACTGGGGGTACGTCAGATGTCACCAGAAAAGCATATCCCAGTAAATGGCATTCGGGATGCGCCTGCTTTCTTTCTGTAGGGCATACGGTTTCTACCAAGCTGCGAATCGCTCTGCGCTTCGTTTTTCTGGAGAGTTGGTTCGCATACTTCGCCAGGCTCAGCACAGGTTCGTGGCTCCTTTCTCCTTTGTCATATCCAAGGAAAATGTTGAAATCCAGAATCAAGGCTCGAACATGCCATCCCAATTCCTGCAAAGCATTCCCTTTTCGTTCTTTGGGGAAAAATGGCGTTTTTGAAAGGAGTTAACTCTAACCCCTGATCACATGCGCAGCTTTTTCTCCCTTTTGATCGCAAGTCTAGTCTTATTGGCATGTCAACCGACGGCCTCAACCGAAAGCAGTGAACCGCCCGAATCGACAGAGCCCCCACAATGGGTGAGCTATGAAGGGGGCAATGGGCCGGGAGCGGGCAAGCATGTGGTGTTGATCAGTGGGGATGAAGAGTACCGCTCAGAAGAAGCCTTGCCGCAATTGGCGCGCATCCTGAGTGAGCATCATGGCTACCAGACGACCGTGCTGTTTGCCCAAGATCCAGCCGATCCAGGGGTAGTGAAACCCAAATACTTGCACAACATCCCGGGTCTGGAAGCCCTGGAAAGCGCTGACCTGATGGTGATGTTTACTCGCTTTCGGGAATTGCCGGATGAGCAGATGCAATACATCGACGATTACCTCAAGTCAGGCAAACCAGTCATGGGCTTTCGCACCGCCACCCATGCCTTTCACGTCAAAGACACCACCAGCAAGTGGTTTCACTACGGCAACTTTTATGAGGGCGACATGGCAGAGTGGGCAGGGGGCTTCGGTCGGCTGGTACTAGGCGAAAGATGGGTAAGCCATCACGGTCATCATAAACATCAAAGTACCCGTGGTCTGATTGCCGAGGGAGCAGAGACCCATCCCATCCTCACCGGCATCAACAGCGGCGACATCTGGGGAGCCACCGATGTGTATGGCGTGCGCTTGCCACTCAGTGGGGACGGGCAGCCGCTGGTGATGGGGCAAGTGGTCAATCGTCCCGGCGATTTTGTGGAAGGGGACCGCCTCTTTGGGATGCGCGAAACCGATACCGAAGTTGCCACCACCAATCCCGGTGCCAAAGAACCCTACAACCCCAATGATCCCATGATGCCCGTGGCTTGGATTCGCAGCTACCAACTCCCCGGTGGCCAAAGTGGGACGGCATTTGCCAGCACCATGGGCGCTTCTACCGATTTACTCAATCCAGCCTTGCGACGTCTGTTCGTGAATGCGGCCTTCCATCTGACAGGGGTAGAAGTCCCCGCCGACGCCAATGTTGCGCTGATCGGAACATACGATCCCACGGCCTACAGCTTCATGGAGGACGAATATTGGGAAGAGAAGGCGCTAGAGGTGGCAACGTATTTGCCCTGATCTTTGCGGATTTCGTTTCCAACTTCTCACTCCACTTCCACCAACACCCGCCGATATCCAATCAGGGGGAGGGCTCCGTCATCTTCGATTTCCAGCACCAGCGATAGCAGGGTCTCACTCGGCACTTCTGCCGGGAGGGTCAGGCTCAGTTGGGCTTGATCGCCCTTCACGTCCCATTCAGGCAAGCGTTCTGGATACTGATACCAGCGAAATTGAAGCGCATCTCCTTCCAGGTCCAGACTTGCAGAAGCATCTAGTTGAATGGTACTACCAGCCTGCGCCTGAATGCGAATCGGCCCCGACTGGGGAAACCCTTGCAACAATGCGAGGGGCGCATGATTGGCCTCGGCAAAGGTGCTGCTGCCCCACGCGATCCGGTTCGCGAAGTCTCGTTGAAAGGCTTCCCGCCAACGATAGACGCTAGCCAAGGCAGAATGGACCACGGTATCGCTTTGGCTATTCGGATACGGATCTGTTACATCTACGTACCGATGCGTTCCTTCCGGCTGAAAACGACCGCCCCAGCCTCCCAATTCTGGCTGCTGCCACAGATTGAGGCCTTGATTCAGAAAGAAGAGCATGGAGGGCGTGTCTCCTTCTTTGAGCGCGTTGTGGACGCCAGTATGGGCTTTGGTAGGGTAGAGGTCGCCCAGGGGATTCTTGCCCAAGACATTCGCTTCTAACCACGCCAAAGAGGTCAACGATTCATCTCCTTGCAAAAACATGCCCCGATAGCTGGACCTCCAACTGTTCCCCTCAGGATGAAGGGCAAGGATCACCCACAGCTCCGGGAATTCTTGGAGAATCCATTCATTGGAGGAATCTTGTTTGCCGATGAAATAGACCCTGAGCTTTTGGACAAACTGCTGAAATTCTGCTGGGGAAAGGGTAGCCCGGGCTTTCCACAAGGCTTGCGCAAGATCACAAGCACCGCCCCAGATCGCTACACAAATTGGTCCCGGCTGACTTTGGACCACCTGAATGATCCACTCCGAGCCTTCGGTATCGAAGCCTTTGCCCACGTATTGCCCCACCGGAACTTTTCGGCCATTGCCTTCGCAGCCTTTTTTCACCAACGCATGTAAACTAGCGGCGGAAGGATATCGGGGGTCATGCTGCTGCAAGTTGGGGAGAATTTCCGCGTATGCATCAATCAACTGATGGAGCAAACTGTCTCGCAGTTCAGGTGGTTCGCGATCTGCGTAGTTGGCATCGGCATTCGCAATCAGGCCCGCCAACTGGAATTCATTGGCGTAGTGCAACAGGCGGACCATGGACTGTTGATCGTCCGGGTCTTGGCCGATGTCGGTAGTAACGATCAAAGTGGGACGTTGGGCGAAGGCGGGAAACAGGCTCCCCAACACCAACAGACTGAAACAGAACAGGCGAATCATAAGCGAAAGTTACAGGATGAGAGAAAGAAGATAGGGCAAAAGAAGAGGAACTTTGTGGCTCGGGGGAAGAAAACGCTTGCTTCTCCTGCCAATTGTGGGCTATTTTTCCACATGAAACAACTACTCCTACTCCTCGGATACTTCCTGACTCTGCCGCTTTTGGCTCAAACGGGAAAAATGACTTGGTGGAATCCTGCGACTCATCACTTTCCGGTCCTGGAAGGGCAAGCCTGGTCAGCAGAAGTACCAACTGATTACGCTCGGCTGCCAACCCGGATCCAAGATCAGGTTACCCCCGGCTTGTGGTCCCTTTCGCATCATTCTGCGGGCCTGATGCTTCGATTTCGCTCGAATGCAGAAGAGATCGTGATTCGCTATCAAGCCCAATGGAATCCCCAAAGCGCTCCCAATCCAGATCGCTATGGCATGCCCCACATGCCGCCCACCGGAGTAGCAGGGGTAGATCTATACGCCATCAGCAGTGACGGGGAAGAACGCTGGTGCGCGGGTCGCTATCAATTTGGCGATACCATCACCTATCGGTTCCATGGACTGACTCCCAATGATCGATACCATCAGCAGGGGCGCGAGTATCGTTTGTATTTGCCGCTCTATCATCAAGTAAAATGGTTGGAGATTGGGGTAGAAAAAGCTGGATACTTTGAGCCGCTGGCAGTGCGACCGGAAAAACCAATCGTGGTCTATGGCACTTCCATCGCGCAGGGAGCTTGTGCGTCCCGACCCGGAATGGCCTGGACCGCCATCCTGGGACGAAAATTGGATCGACCGCTGGTCAATTTGGGCTTCAGTGGCATGGGACGCTTGGAATCGCCCTTGATTGAATTGATGACGGAGATCGACGCCAAAGCCTACGTCCTAGATTGTCTCCCCAACCTCACCCGCCGGAGTTGGGAGCGGGTAGGGATCTCAGATGGTTCGGAGATCAAGAATCGAGTCCTCCAAGCGGTTCGGGAGTTGCGAAAAGCGCGTCCGACGACGCCCATCCTGCTGGTGGATCACGCGGGCTATTCCGAAGCCAGCATGGAAGCGGAACGAGCAGAGGTGGTACAAGAGATCAACGCCCTTCAACGGGAGGCTTTTCAGCAGTTGCTGCGCGAAGGCGTCCCCCACCTGTATGATCTCAGCCAAGCAGAAATCAACTTACCGATGGATGGAACGGTCGATGGCACCCATCCCAGCGATCTTGGCATGCAAGCCTATGCGGATGCCTATGAGCGCAAGCTTCGCCAAATTCTCCACGAACCCGTTGGCACCTCTTCTACCACTCAACCCGTGGTTCAGGCGAGGGAACCGGGCAATTACGATTGGGAAGGCCGCCATCGGGACATCTTGGCTATGAACAGCTTTGACCCGCCAAAGCAAGTGATCCTCGCCAATTCCATCATCCACTTTTGGGGAGGACAACCTCGCTCAGCAGTGGTGCGCGAAGCCGAAAGCTGGGAAGCGCACTTCACCCCACTCGGTTTGGCCAATTATGCCTATGGGTGGGACCGCATCGAAAATGTACTGTGGCGGGTGTATCACGGCGAATTGGATGGCTTCGAAGCCGAGCGAGTACTGATCATGATCGGCACCAATAACCTACACCTGAACACAGATGAGGAAATCATTGCGGGGCTGGATCTGCTAGTACAGGCCATTCAGCAGCGGCAACCTATGGCAGAAGTGGTTCTGATGGGCATTCTGCCTCGCGGAGGGCGTGAGGCACGCGTGCGTAACCTCAATTCCCGGATTGCTCGACTCGCCAGTGAGCGGGACGTGTCTCACGCTGATTTGGGAGAGGTGTTTCTCCTGCCCGATCAAGCAATCAATCAAGGGCTCTTCTCCGATGGCCTCCATCCCAATGCAGCTGGATATCGAGCGCTGCGACCTGCTTTGTTGGAGTTGCTGAGGTAATCATTTGTTCTATTCTTTTTGCTTTAGACCAATTATTTTTCGGCATGATTAAACGCGCCTCTTATCAACTTCTGGGGATCGCCTTCTGCTTATTGGCTTGTCAGTCTTCTCCTACCGAAACTGCTCCGCCATCAATCAACTCTCCCAAATTGAGTGGAGAGATACAATCCTTTCGATACGATCTCACCGACTTGGTTGAGGGGCAAACTCCCCAGACGATCGAGGTAGCGCTGGATTATACCTTCCGGGAACCAGTGGCCTATGAAGCCTATGCCT
>JBCCCJ010000084.1:0-9955 GCA_039033615.1 Bacteroidota bacterium | reverse complement strand
GGGATTTCGCAAGCTCAACCGGCCATCCTTTTTTGTCGGCAAAAAAGGATGCAAAAAACCGCCGAAGTCCCATGCAACGCTCAAGGCCGCCCCAACACCTCGGACTTCGTGGCCAACCCACCGTGATGGTGAATGCGCTGCATCGAAGAACCAATTTTTTATCCAGTGGTCTGCCTCAACCCCTCCCACGGCCCCGAAATCCGGCTCAGCACGTTATGTAGTTTGGTGTTCCACTAGATTCGTAGTTGAGCCACAATTACAAGAGAGTACCTATCAGATGTATTCTCTCAGTCAAAAGTACCAATGTCTGTTTGAGGATTTTGAGAGAAACGTCCACCATCAAAGGGAAGAAGACTTTGCGCTGTGGGAAGATTATCTTTCCTGGAAGGGACATAGAGCTTCTGCCAAACACGTATCCGGCTTGATTCAAGAAATTGAACATGGATCTTTTACGCTTGCTTCCTAATCATCCATTGGTAGAAGAATGGAAAGTACTTGAAAACAGAAAATGGCAGACTGGGCATTACTACAAATTGAGAATCACCTTGCCTGATCAATCGGTTTTTCAAGCTACTGAATACAAGGATGAAGCAGACCGAAGTTATTCGTTTCACTGGCAGGACAAAGAAGGGAATCTACGATTACGGTGGGACAATGCGCCTCATTATCGACCTTCCCTCATCATATCCATTTCCCAGATCGGGTAGAAGCATGGGAAGAAATCAACTTTGAACAAGCCTTGGCATATATTGGGGCGCAATTGGAGGAGTAATTACCCTCCCAACATCCAAAAAACGACCAAACCAAACAGATTCCCCAAAGCCAAATTGAGGACGGCCAGGGTCAATCCGGTTACCACGATGGCTCGGTTCTTCAGATTGTCGGCGATGGGACCGATGAAGGGAGGACCGAAGATGCCCGCCACATTGGTGATGAGGACCGTATCTGCATCGAGCTTCAGCAAGCGAGCCAGCAGGGTATGAAGGATGATGCCACCATAGGAGACGGGAGCCATGAATCCGATGACCAGGGCAGTATCTCCCACCAGCAGCTGTACATCCACCAACGTGCCCACCCCGACGCAAAACACCAAAAAGATGTATTGGCCAGTCGGATAGGTCATGGGAGCCTGCCGGATAGCCGGGATCAAGGACAGCGCCAATCCGCCCAGGGTAATCCCAATCAGCAAAAAGCTCTCCTCCAACCTGCCATAGATCAGCCAGCTCAGGCCTGCGATGCCACCGAGAGTCGCGATGCCCAGTAGGAGACTGAACCCAATGCCTCGGATGTGTTGCGGGAGAGAAAGCGAGACGTGCTCAGACGTTGGAAGCTGGGAGTCGTGCTCTTGCTGATCGTCCGCTTGAAAAGGAGGCAGGAGCCAACCGAAGATCCGTTTTCCAAACGGCAAGAGCACCATCAAATACAAGCCGCTGAGGCTGAGGTCAGACAAATTCATTGCCCCGAACAACTGGCCGCTGGCTCCCGTGGCGAGTTGGATGGCGCCCATGTTGGCGGTGCCCCCGGTATAAACGCTGGCAGCCATCGCGGCGGCATGAGCGGGTTCCTCCAGATAGGTGCGAAACAAGAAAAAAGCGAGCGTCGTCGTCCCCGCAATCGCAATCAGATACAAGACATAGGACAAAACCGTATTCCTGGCCAACTTCATCCAAGCCCGCAAATCAGCCGAGAATAGCAAGAGCGGAATGGCCAATCCCACGGAACCTTCCATGATCGGGGAGACGATTGTAGAAGAGGCGCCCCCTAGATTTCCATACAGAATCCCCCCTACATAGCAAAAGAAAGCTGGACTCAACAAGCGAATGAGGCCCACATGCTTGGCTGCCCACAACAAAACAGCGGGAACCAACAGTACTACCATCACATCCATCCCAATCATGGCGGTCTAAACTTTCAACAAATCATGAACTTTCTGGAATCTTTTACAACTATTTTTCCAAATTCCAGTTTATCAACATATATAGAACTGCCAATACCAGGCAGTTTTTTGGATTCAAACTGCGATCATTATTTTTTATCCATGGAACTAGGAGAAGGCAAAGATAAGTTCATTCAAGCATGGGGAGCCCTGGGTTCCAGTTGGGGGATCAATCGCACCATGGCCCAGGTCCATGCGCTGTTGTTGGTGTCGCCGCAGTCCCTTTCGGCGGAGGAGATCATGACCGAATTGAACATCTCTCGGGGAAATGCTAACATGAACCTGCGGGCCTTGATCGATTGGGGACTGGTGAGCAAAGAACACAAACCGGGAGAGCGGCGCGAATATTTCTCTGCAGAAAAAGACATCTGGCAGGTAGCTCAGCAGGTCATCATCGAACGACGCAAGCGGGAACTGAAGCCCGTGATGAAAGTCTTGGATGAGGTGCAACATATAGAAGGAGATCAATCGGATCCCCAAGTAGCGGCCTTCAAAGATTCTGTGAACAACCTCAATCAGATTGTGGGACAAGCCGACCGTTTTTTGCAAATGGCGGTAGAAACCGAACGGAATTGGTTTTTGGAGACCATGTTCAACCTCCTGACTCGCAAGAAAATCAAATCCTAGCCTATCGTTGGCCAAAGACTGCACTTCCGATTCGGACCATGGTGGCTCCTTTTCGAATCGCCAGTCCAAAATCACCTGACATACCCATCGACAATTCCTCCATCGAAATGCGAGGGTGATCGAATTGGGCAGCAAATTGTTCCGAAGCTTCTTGAAGTCGGGCAAACTGAGCCAACACCACCGCTTCTTCATCCGTAAAAGCTGCCATCCCCATCAAACCCTTGATGTGGATATGGGGATACGCCTCTATATTCGAGAGGATAGCTTCGGCCTTACTTTCATCCAGACCCGATTTGGCATCTTCCTCCGAAATGTTGAGTTGGAGGAGGCAGTTGATCGTCCGATCTGCCTGAGCGGCCCGTTTGTTGATTTCTGCTAGTAATCTTTCAGAATCTACCGAATGGATCAGGTAGATATAATCCGCGATGTATTTGACCTTGTTGCGCTGAAGCGAACCAATCAGGTGCCAGCGAATGTCAGCGGGCAAAGCTGGCTGTTTTTCCTGTAGCTCCTGGACTCGATTTTCTCCAAAATCCCGTTGGCCAGCGTCATAGGCAGCCTGAACCATGGTCGCAGGCTTGGTTTTGGAAACGGCAATCAGGCGTACCGAATCCGCGGGGCGACCTGCTTGTACTGCCGCATCGGCAATTTGGGCCTGAATGTGTTGGAGGTTTTCGAGAAGTTGGGACATGAGATAGCTACATTTGCCTTGCAAAGGTACGTTTTGACGGGAAGTTTGCCCCCAAAAGGAGAAAAATTTCGTGCTTTCACCAGCACTCTCAGCGCTGCCGACGTCTAGCAACAAACAGCTGTTTGGATCCACTCGCCAAATGCACTACCAAATTTGCGATTCTCTCAATAACCAATCGGTAAACCATGACCAGAACCTTTTTTTCTACCCTACTCAGCCTTAGTTTGCTGGCCCTCATCGGGCTCTCCGGCTGTATTCAGGATACGTGCACAGAAGAGCGGAGATACTACGCGTACGAACCCGTGTACCTCAGTTTTGACGACCTGCGGGCCTCGGTACAAAGTGAAGCGTCCCGCGACCTCAAGCAACCTGGCAAGCTCTATTTCAAAGACCAGTTCATTTACATCACTGAAGTGAATGAAGGGGTCCATGTCTATAACAACCAGAACCCGAGCGATCCGCAAGCCGTTGGATTCATCCAGGTACCGGGGATCCGCGATCTTGCCATCAAAGGCAATGTACTCTATGTTGACAGCTACACCGATTTGGTAGCCATTGACATCACTGATCCTTTGGCAGTGGAAGAAGTGAACCGGGAGCTGGATGTATTCCCCTACGGATCTACCCACCCCGGATTATGGGCCGATCCTTCTCAGGGAGTCGCCATCGACTGGGTGGAGACGCAGATCGAGCAAGAGATTGACTGTAGCACCGGTTGGGGTGGCGGAGGATGGAATCTCCGTAATTCCTTTTTGGAAAACGATGTAGCCTTGGGCTCTGTTTCCAGCTTCGCCTCTAACTCTGATTTCGCAGCCAGCCCCACGCCTCAAGGACCTTCTAGTGGCCCTGGCCAAGGAGGCTCTATGGCCCGCTTTACCTTGGTCGGCGATTTCCTCTACTGTGTGACCGATTTCAACCTGCTCCCATTTGGGGTGAGCGATGAAAGCAATCCTACCCGTCAGACTCAAGTAAACATTGGTTGGGGCATCGAAACCATCTTCCCCATGAAAGATCACCTCTTCATCGGATCTCAAACCGGCATGTTCATTTATGACCTGGACAATCCGCGTAGTCCTGGCTATGTGTCTGAATTTCAGCACGTAAGGGCTTGCGATCCGGTAGTGGTAGAAGGCGATTGGGCATACGTTACCCTTCGTAACGGAGAAGACAACACCTGTAATGGTTTCACCAACCAATTGGACGTGGTCAACATCGAAAATCTGGCCGAACCTTTCTTGTTCCAGTCTTTCAGCATGTTCAATCCTCATGGTCTGGGCATCCGCGACGACGTTCTCTTCATCTGTGATGGAGAAGATGGCCTGAAAGTGTATGACGCGACAGAGAAAAGCGAAATCGACAACAACCTGTTGGCGCATTTCCCTGACATCAATGCCGTGGACGTGATTCCGTTGGAAAACATCCTGCTGATGATTGGGGCAGACGGCTTCTATCAGTACGACTATTCTGATCTGCAAAATATCCGGGAGATTAGCCAGATTCCCATCGTGAGGGAATAGAAGAAAAGGGTAAGCAGAACTCACAACAGCTCCATCAGAATCTTCTGGTGGAGCTGTTGGGCATAAAAAAAGACGTCCAACCAGACGGGGGATGAACGCAAGTGAGGGGCAAAACCCCAAGAATTACCTTTTCGCAATCAAATAACTCTTGGGGTTTGTATTTTGTTCTGGATTTCGGAAAAAGGATCGGAAATCAATAGATCTTTTCGCCACGGAGGAGCCACTGTCCCCATTTTTTGTTGTACGTATGCACTTTTTCGGTTGGCTGCCCTTCCATGTTTTCCACCGTCATGCCGCGATTCTTCCAGTCAAAGATCCCACCGTACAGATTGTACACCTGGGTGAAGCCCATTTCCTGAAGCTTTTCGCCGATGCGCTCACTGCGGTAGCCCACAGAGCAATAGACCACAATGGGTTGGTCTTTGGGGAGATCTTTCAGTTTCTCTTCCTGAAAATGATCATATCCGACCAATTCTGCTCCAGCCAGATGGCAGATCTCATACTCTTCCGGCTCCCGGGTATCCAAAATCACATAGTTCTTCATGCCTGTTTTCTCCAACTCATCCGCCATGATCAAGGGAACAGATTGCTCATACATATCGGTGAGCATGTGGTAAAATTCCGCTTGTTTGGATTGGGCGAAAGCAGTGGAGAACAAAGCGAGTGCGAATAGGGGGAAACTGATCATACCACGCATAGGACACTGAATTTTCTTATACGAAACGGGAGAAGGGCGGGGGAGGTTGGTTATGCACCGAGTGTCAAGAACAACCCCGCTGCTAGCAGGCCTCCGAGGATTGGCCCAACAACCGGAATCCAGGCATATGACCAATTGCTGTCTCGCTTATCTGAAATCGGCAAAATGGTGTGCATGATGCGCGGCCCCAAGTCCCTGGCAGGATTGATGGCATAGCCCGTAGGACCTCCCAACGACATGCCGATCCCAAATACCAGCAAGCCAACAGGCAATGCTCCTATAGAACCCAGACCGATTTTTCCTCCCTCTAAGCCTGCCCCTGAAACTTCTGGCTCTGCCATATACAAGACCACAAACACCAAAACGAACGTGCCGATGGCCTCCGTGATGACATTCCAGATGGGACCACGGATGGCAGGCGAGGTACAGAAACTGCCCAATTTGGCGTCTCGATCTTTGGTGGTTTCATACTGCTGACGATAGGCCAACCAAACCAGGGTCGTACCGATTGCTGCTCCGATGAATTGAGCCAGAATGAACATGCTTACTTGATTCCAGGCAAATTTCCCAGCCATTGCCAGACCGACGGTAACTGCGGGATTCAGGTGGGCGCCACTATAGGGACTTGCGACCATGACTGCCGCAAAGACGGCCATTCCCCAGCCAGCGGTGATGACTATCCAGCCGGCATCTTTGCCATTAGAATTGTCGAGGACAACATTAGCGACTACACCATTTCCCAGCAGGAGCAGGATCATGGTGCCTACAAGTTCAGCAATGAAGGGTTCCATAAAAGGTAGTTAGTAGGAGTGAGGAGTAGATAGGTGAGTTTGTAGAAAACGAAAAGCTAATGGTACAAAAAAAAACGCGCAGGGTAAAACCTGCGCGAATCGCAATTGGTAGTAGTAGCTAGGGTAGTAATAGTAGTGAGGATTCTTAGCGGTTGCGCCCGTATTCTTCGTGGCTGGATACCCAATCAGAAGAAGAAATGGCGGAGGCGAGGGACATTTCCCCTGCCAGCACCACAGCGGCGACAATTTCGGCAAATTTTTTCACTCTGTCTTTTCCATAACAGTCCATCAACTCTAGCGTTTCGCGCTGAGTAGCGAGGGCTGTCCCGCCCCCGTACGTCGCTACAATAAGGGATGGGATGGTGATGGAAATATACAGATCGTTGTCTTCGGTTAACTCTGTATAGGAGATGGCCGCCGAGGATTCAGAAACGTTGGCGACGTCCTGCCCAGTTGCGATGAACATGGCCGTGATCCCATTGGCAGAGTGAGCACCATTGTTGTTGGCACCAGAAAGGATGGCACCTACGTTGGCTACTTGAGAGTGATACGCCAGTGTCTTGGTATCCACCCGCATGTATTGATTGAGAACGTCTCGTTTGATGAGTGCTTCAGCAGTTACCCGTTTGCCACGGGTATGCATTACGTTCACCTGAGAGGCTTTTTTGTCGGTAGCAAGGTTGGACTCCAGATAGAAGTGCTCAAACTTATGATCCTTGTAATGATCGAGAATCCAGCTACAAGCTGCGAAGGTCGCCCGTCCTACCATATTTTGCCCTGCGGCATCTCCCGTGGTGTAGTTAAAACGGAGGTAGGCGAATTTACTCGCTAGATAGGGATCGATATAGGAGAGCTTGCCAATGCTGGTCGTTGATTCAGCACGTTCAGCAATGGTCTCAAAATTATCTTGTACCCATTTCACAAATTCACGGGCGGCTCGGGCGTCTTTCATCACAAAGACTGGAGCGCGCTGCATGGCGTCATCGACCACGGTACACTTGGCACCCCCACAAGCATTGAGCAATTTGATGCCTCGGTTGTAGGAAGCCACCAACGTTCCTTCAGTGGTCGCCATCGGAACCAGAAAATCCCCTTTGGCATGTTCTCCATTGATGTGAATCGGACCAGCAAATCCTACGGGAATCTGAGCCACTCCAGTGAAGTGCTCACAATTGCCTTGGGCGATGTGAGGGTCAAAGGAATAGTGGGGGAGGTGCTCCAGTTTTTTGCCGGTATAATTTTCGACAAACTTTTGCCGAATCTTGATGATTTCTTCGTCGTAATCATCCTCATTGGAGCGAGGAATCACCACCCGATTGGTGTCATCCTGGCTGATGCTGCCTTCTACCTTCAGGGTGAGCTTTCCAAATGGCTTGGCTTTGAACCCTACTTCGATTTTGTGCTTACCTTCTGGCAAATGATCAGCTGTCGCCACGATATCCAGAACGGCCCGCAGCGGAAAATCTACAGGTGAATCGGCAGAAATATTGGCAGGATCAAAACTGGTCCCATCACTGAGTCGAATCGAAACCTGATCTAGGGGGATGTCCTTGCCTCCGATACTGACTCGTCTGACTCCCGTGAGGGTAGCATCAGTGAGACGATTTTTGAGAGAAAACTGAACCCCATCGTCAACGTTTTTTAGGCTTCCGAAAGTGTACAATTGCTTGAGTAGGAGGCTAGGAACGAGCATTCGCGTGAAGGTAATTAGTAGTTGATTGATAAAGGCTTCAAGCAAGATAAACATTTCGTAATCGTTTGCAAAAAACTTATCCCTGCATTCATTTGAGGGAAAAAAAGGGATTTATTGAATGCTTATAACATTTTTCCTACCTTACCTGTGACTTCTCCGAAGATTCATGGTCCTAAAACCAGAATTACAAAACGTTGATCCAAAGAAATTTCAAGATATAGATCGAGTAACAAGTTTGTGTGTGTTTGCATTGTATCATGCTTGTTCAAGGGTGGCTTCTGGCTGCCCTTTATTTTTTGGGAGAAATCCGGCTATCTTGCGCCCGCATTTCCTCAATTCAAGCGTATGAATTCCCTTCAAACTACCATCGAAGCAGCCTGGAATAACCGGGAGCTACTTCAAACTGCGGAAACTCGGCAGTCCATCGAGCAAGTGATTGAGCAGTTGGATAAAGGCAAGCTTCGGTGTGCAGAGCCCACAGAAGAGGGCTGGCAGGTCAACGATTGGGTCAAAAAGGCTGTGATCCTCTATTTCCCAATCCGACAGATGGAGACCATTGAATTGCCTCCGTTTGAATATCATGACAAGATGGCCCTGAAGTTTGATTACCGAGGCCAGGGTGTGCGGGTCGTGCCCCCTGCAACGGCTCGATATGGAGCCTATTTGGCACCGGGGGTGATCATGATGCCCTCCTATGTGAATTTAGGCGCTTATGTCGATAGCGGTACCATGGTAGATACCTGGGCGACGGTAGGCTCTTGTGCCCAGATCGGGAAGAATGTCCACCTCAGTGGAGGAGTCGGTATTGGCGGAGTGTTGGAGCCAGTGCAGGCTGCTCCGGTCATCATTGAAGACGACGCCTTTATCGGAAGTCGCTCCATCGTGGTAGAAGGGGTTCGGGTTGGCAAAGAAGCGGTACTCGGTGCCAATGTCGTGCTGACGGCTTCCTCTAAAATCGTAGATGTATCTGGTCCTGAACCAATCGAATACCGAGGCTACGTACCTGAACGGAGCGTGGTCATCCCAGGCAGCATCCCTAAGCAATTTCCCGCCGGAACCTATCACGTATCCTGTGCCTTGATCATCGGTAAGCGCAAGCCTTCTACAGACAAAAAGGTTTCCCTCAACGATGCCTTACGGGAGTTTGATGTCGCAGTGTAGCCATTTGTTGATTTCCTTCGTATCTTTCTCTAAATGAACTGGGAATGGAAAATACTAATAACCCCCTGAGTAATGTTCAACTTGAACTGCTCAAGTTATTTGCTTTAGACGTTCCGGAAGAAGATTTACTGAATATCAAGCAAATTCTTCTTAAGTATCAAGCAGAACGTCTTATGGATATGGCAGATCAGGCTTGGGAAGATCAAAGATGGAGTGATGCGAAAGTCCATGACTTTTTGGCCACCCATATGCGTACTCCTTATCGCCCTTCTGCCAAATGAATGATCGTCCTACGGTTGTTCTCGATACCAATATCTTATTGGTAATTATCTCACGAAGGTCTCCGTACCATCACGTTTTTCAGAGCTTACTAGCTGGAGAATACCGCTTGGCTGTAACCACAGAGGTTCTGGAAGAATATGCCGAAATCCTGGAGCGCTATGTATCGCCAGACTTTTCGCACGTAGCAATTTCCCTGTTGTTGGATTTGCCCAATATCGTATTGGTTACCAGATATTTCAGTTGGAACCTAATCCACCATGGTCCAGATGACAATAAATTTGTGGATTGTGCCATTGCTGCCAATGCCCATATGCTGGTGAGCGAAGACAAGCATTTTCAAGTGCTAACAGAAGTAGACTTTCCCAAAGTTCATTTGGTCTCATTGGAAACATTTTCTGATTGGCTCACTTCTTCTTGATGGCTAAGCAATGTGTTTGGATATTGCTCTTCACATGGCTTGGACCCCACTTTCCCACTCTAGGAAGAGTCAAGATATATTTTTTGGAAAGTTGGTCCGAGGAGTTGCAGGATTTGTCGGTGTAAGGGTCTGAGGTTTAGGC